>JAITMT010000343.1 GCA_031277235.1 Tannerella sp. | reverse complement strand
ACAGACTTTCAGCGTTATACGACAGAAATAAAAATAGATCCGAAAGAAAAAGGTTTTTATCTAATTTTGTTTTCCGACGGAGAAAATGCTTTGGAATCAGATATTTTCAATGCCAATTTGCTGCAAGTCTCCACATTGGCAGCCCAAGACCGCGCTGTGAACGGCGAAATGTCGGTTTTGGTAACGGATAGGACGATAGGCGCACCGATATCGAATGCGACAGTTCAACTCTTTGAATTTGAAGATTTTAGAAAAATAAAATCCTTTATAACCGACAAAAACGGAATTGGAAAAGGGAGCGTTTCGGAGAAATATGTGAGAGAATATTATGCTGTAAATCAGGGTAATAACCGCTTGCTGGTTTTCGATAAAAAATATAATTTGCGAACCTACGATAATGAAAAGCGTTTGGCGGCGACAATTCTCACAGACAGAGCCATTTATCGCCCCGGACAAACGATTTATTTCAAGGCGATTCTCTATTCTTCCAAAGACAATGACCAACGGAATTTGTTAAAAAATACTTCGGTAAAAGTCCGGTTTTACGATGCCAATCATCAGATAATCAGTGAAAAATCTATAAAATCCAATGACTTTGGAAGTCTTGACGACGTTTTCGTCATTCCGCAGGGATTGCTGAACGGTCAATTTTTGATTGAATGTGAAAATTACGGCAGTACGTCCGTTCGGGTGGAGGAATACAAACGCCCGACTTTTGAGGTAAAATTCGACACCGTCCGCGAAAATTACAAACTCAACGACCTGGTAAAAGTTCAGTTAAACGCCCAAGCGTTGGCAGGCTATTCCATTGATAATGCGAACGTTCAATATCGTGTAACGCGCGAAGTGCAATACCGTTATTTTCGCTGGTGGTATCCGCCGGTGAGCGATACGCGGGAAATCGGCTCGGGCGTGGTGAAAACGGACGAAGACGGAAAAACATCCATCGAATTTCAAGCGCTCGCCGATGACGTGAAAAATGATGAACTCATTTATACTTACACGGTTACGGCTGACGTTACGGACGTGAACGGAGAAACGCGAACGGGAACCCTCAACTTGAATATCAGCAATAAACCGTTGCTAATCAAGACGAATGTGCCCAATAAATTAGATCTGGATAATTTGGATAAATATACGGTAGAAACGACCAATTTGAACGGCGACGCCACGCCCGCCACCGTTGCGGTCGAAATTGTGGCGCTGAAAACGCCTGACCGGATTTTGCGTAATCGGCTCTGGAACGATATTATTGATTTTCAAATGATTCCTGAAAAAGAATTTCGGAGAGATTTTCCGTTGGACGCATACAATAATGAATTGAATCCGGATAATTTTGCCGAAAAAAATACCGTTTCCCAATGGACGATGGATACCGAAAAATCGAAGAAACTCGATTTATCAACACTCAAGGAATCAGGATATTACAAGTTAATTTTGAGTGCAGAAAACCGTCAGGGAATCACCATCGCCGATACGCTGATTTTCAACCTGACCGGCAAAAAAGCGGAAAAGATTACGGCGATGAATGAATGGATAACCGCCCTCAAAACAACGGGCGAGCCGGGTGAAAACGCCGAATTTCTTGTTGCAGGCGGAAATGTCGATTCGCGCGTATATTATGAGGTCATTCACAAAAATAAACCGGTAGCATCGAAATGGATAAAAGCCGGAACGACGCCCACGTTGCTGACTTTCCCGATTAAGGAAGAATATCGTGGCGGTTTTTCCGTACAATTCTCTATGACTCAGGAGAATAGAATTTACAGTTTTAGTAATCAAATCAATGTTCTGTTCACCAACAAGATGTTGGACGTGAAATTGGCGACCTTCCGAGACAAGTTGCTACCGGGCGAAAACGAGAAATGGACGATGCTCGTGAGCGACAAAAAAGGCGAAAAACAGGTAGCCGAAATCGCCGCTTCGCTCTATGACGCTTCGCTGGATGTTTTTGCGCCTCATTCGTGGGCAAATCTTAATTCGATTTATAATCAGTCTTTTGGCTCATACTATTACAGTTGGAACACACGTTCTGTCGGACAAGTAGGTTCCCCGAAAATTTTTCCAAAGAATAATTCCGCTTATTATATGCAACCTATTCAATATGTGGATATTAATTGGTTTAACGGCTTGTATCGACAAGCGTTTTCGGATTACGGCGGTATTAGACTCAGAAGTGCAAGAGCTCAGTCAGAAAATGTTTTCAACATAGTGGAAACTGCTCCTATGCTTGCGAATGAGGCCGCTTTGGATGAAGTAGTAGTGGTAGGGTATGGCGTACAGAAAAAAGAATCTATGACCGGATCGGTATCTTCAATTGATGCGATGACCGCTCCCAAACCGGAAGAGCCATTACCGGCGCCTCCGACAACCCCCGATTTAACTTCCATTCAAACCCGCACCAATTTCAACGAAACCGCCTTTTTCTATCCGCAATTGCGCACCAATGAAAACGGCGAAGTTTTGATAGAATTTACAATACCGGAGGCGCTTACACGCTGGAAATTACTCAGTTTCGCGCATACGCAGGATTTCAAAATCGGGACTTACACCAACGAACTCATCACTCAAAAACAGGTCGCCATCAGCGCCAATCCGCCGCGATTTTTCCGCGAAAACGATGAAATCACACTGACTGCTAAAGTAAACAACTTGACAGAGAGCGATTTGGACGGTCAAGCATTGTTACGTCTGTATGACGCCGTTACGATGCAACCGGTTGATGATATGATCGTTTCGGATAAAACACTGCCATTCAACGTAAAACAGGGCGGCAGCGAAGGATTGCAATGGAAACTGAAAATTCCCGCAGGATTGCAGGCAATTACGTATAAGGTTACAGCTCAGGCAGGTACGCACAGCGACGGCGAGGAAAAAACCGTTCCCGTCCTGACCAATTCGATGCTCGTAACGGAAACGATGCCGTTCAGCGTCCGGGCAGGGAAAACGAAATCTTTTACAATGGATAAATTAATTCATAATCAGTCGAATACGTTAAGAAATTATAATCTGACGCTCGAATATACGTCCGCGCCCGCATGGTATGCCGTGCAGGCGTTGCCCTACATCATGGAATATCCCTACGAGTGTGCAGAACAGACATTTGCGCGTTATTATGCGAACACGCTGGCGACCACGGTTGTAAACAAAACGCCACGAATCAAGCAGATTTTCGATACGTGGAACACGCTCAACAGCAGCGCTTTGCTGTCGAATCTCGAAAAAAATCAGGAATTGAAACAGGTGATGCTCGAAGAAACGCCCTGGGTGATGCAGGCGAAAAACGAGACGGAAAGCAAGAAGCGCATCGGTTTGCTGTTCGATCTGAACCGCATGAGCAACGAGTTGAATCGCGCGTTCAACAAACTGAAAAAGTCGCAAAACAGCGACGGCGGTTTTCCGTGGTTTGACGGCAACCCGTCCAGCCGCTACATCACGCAACATATCGTCGCGGGAATGGCGCATCTCGACAAACTCGGCGCGATGCAGGAGAAAAATGCAGCAGATGCACAACAGATTGTTACAAAGGGACTTGACTATCTCGACAATGAAATTTGGAAAGATTACGACGCGCTGATACGCAACAAAGCCGACTTGACGAAAAGACAAATCAATGCCTTGCATCTCAATTACTTATATGCTTACAGTTTTGACAGACACAAACCGGCAAATGACGCCGGTGAAAAAGCCTTCGATTATTATCTGTCGCAAACGGAGCAATTCTGGATCGAGTTTTCAACGTATGAAAAAGCGATGGCAGCCTTGATACTCAATCGTTTCGATAAACAGACGACGGCGAAGAAAATCATGGCTTCGCTCAAGGAATATGCGCAACAGTTCGAAGAAATGGGCATGTATTGGAAAGACAACGTCGCAGGCTATTTCTGGTATCAGGCGCCGATTGAAACGCAAGCCATTCTTATTGAAGCATTTAATGAAGTTACAGCCGACATACAATCGGTCGAGGAAATGAAAATCTGGCTGTTGCGAAACAAGCAAACCAACGACTGGAAAACGACAAAAGCCACTTCTGAAGCCGTTTATGCGCTGTTGATGACCGGCGGTAATCTGCTGGACGAATCGAAACTGCTGGAAGTTGAAATCGGTGGAAAACCGCTTGAACAGGCAGTGAATGAGCCGATTAACCCCGAAGCCGGCACAGGTTACGTCAAAACTTCGTGGCAAGGAAAGGAGATAACGCCGCAAATGGGCAAATTAACCGTTAAAAATCCTAATAATCAGGGAATTGGTTGGGGAGGATTGTATTGGCAGTATTTCGAGCAATTGGATAAAATCACCTCTGCCGTTACCAATCTGAAAATGAATAAGCAATTGTTTTTGAGGGTTTTAACCGAAAAAGGCGAAGAACTGAAACCCATCGACGGGTCAAATCGTTTGCATGTGGGTGATTTGGTGCGGGTTAGGATGGAATTGCGTGCCGACCGCGATTTTGAATATGTGCATCTCAAAGATATGCGGGCGGCTGGTTTTGAGCCGGTTAGCACGGTTTCGGGACATCGCTATCAGGACGGTCTTTTCTATTACGAAAGCGTCAAGGACGCCTCCAACAATTATTTTATAACTTATTTACGCAAAGGAACTTATGTCTTTGAATACGACTTGCGCGTTTCCCACGAAGGCGATTTTTCCAACGGAATCACGACTTTCCAATGTATGTATGCGCCCGAGTTTAGCGCTCATAGCGAAGGAATTAGAGTCAAAATCGAGTAAAATTCAAGCATGACGAAAAGCGAATTGAAAATAATTTTTATGGGTACGCCGGATTTTGCGGTGGAAAGCCTGCGTACCCTTGTAGAAAATGATTATCAGGTAGTTGCCGTCATAACAATGCCCGACAAACCGGTGGGGCGGCACGGAAATACGCTGCAACCGTCAGCCGTTAAGCAGTACGCCCTCTCCGCCGGATTGCCCGTTTTGCAGCCCGAAAAACTGAAGGATGAGGCATTTATCAACGAATTGAGAAGTTATCAGGCAGATTTACAGATTGTTGTAGCCTTCCGGATGCTTCCCGAAGTCATCTGGAATATGCCACGCTTCGGCACATTCAATCTACATGCCTCATTATTACCGCAATACAGAGGCGCGGCCCCGATTAATTGGGCTATCATCAACGGCGAAAAAGAGACGGGCGTAACGACTTTTTTCCTGACCCACGAGATTGATACGGGGAAAATTATTCTTCAAAAGCGTCTCATTATCAACGAATCGGACGACGCCGAAACCGTTCATGACCAACTGATGACAATGGGCGCAAAACTGGTTACGGAAACCGTTGATTTACTGATAGAAAACGACGGAAATATTCCGACCGTTCCACAGGAAAACCTGATGGGAAACATTGATAATCTGCGTCCTGCACCCAAAATTTTCAAGGAAACTTGCCGTATAGACTGGGCGCAACCGGCTGA
>JAITMT010000304.1 GCA_031277235.1 Tannerella sp. | reverse complement strand
CGACGAGGAGGGTACTGCTGAATTGGAAAGTTTTTTCAACGACAAGCCTCCGTATGTTTATAGCTTTTCAATGAAGAAAGCCATTGAAGAAGGTCGGTTAATGGAATATTGCTATTATCCTAAAATTGTTTTGCTGAATGACGATGAAATGCAGGAATACGCAAAAATTACCGAACAACTTTTGCGATTATTTGACAGTACAACCAAACAATTCAAAGACGGTCAGAAAGCAAAAAAACTTTTGATGTTACGCAAACGTATACTACACAAAGCGGATGACAAAATGCGTATTTTCGAGGAAATAATCACTGAAATTGGACAGGACAAATTGAAGTATTGTTTTGTATATGTCCCCGAAGGCAGAAAGATGTATGATTCGGACGAGGCAATTTCATATTCCAACTCTGATAACGATTCTGATACAGATATTTACGAAGAAACCATTATCAAAAAAATGCTTGACACAACAAAACATATTTTTCCTAACACAACATGCAACACATACACTGGCAAAAACAGTAAAGTCGAAAGAAAAGACATTTTACAGGGTTTTGAAGACGGGCAAATCAAAGTACTGTTTGCAATGAAATGTTTAGACGAGGGCGTTGATGTACCGCGAGCCGAATACGGTATTTTTGCTTCAAGTACAGGCAATCCCCGTCAATTTATTCAAAGGCGAGGTCGTTTGCTGCGCAAACACCCTGAAAAAGCTTTTGCCCATATCTACGATATGGTGGTTGTTCCAAATTATAAATCGCCTTATTATTCTAAAGATTTTTGGGATATGGAACGCAGTTTAGTTAGAGGTGAATTAAATCGAGTGGCATATTTTGCTAATTTAGCAACCAATAATTACACAGAAGCGTTAAAATCATTAGATGAGGTCGCAAGGTTTTATGATTTGGTTTTGTCGGAACTGATTTTGAATGTAAATCAATAAATTATATAGAGAATGAAAGCAGAAGAAATTTTTCGAGAGGTAATCAAATCGCCTGAATTGCAGACGATTTTTCAAATTTCCAAAGAAGATTTGGAACACGATGACTTTAATACAACATCCGATTATCCTGTTATTGAAATTGTCAAAGCGATAATAAAGGGACAGGAAAATCACAGAGGCAAAGATGCCATTTTTCAAACCATTCAGAGACAAATAATGCAGTTATAAGATATGGCAACAATCATTAAATCCGTTAGTTTCCAAAACTTCTACAACTATTATGGAAGTTTTGACGATAACACTTACCGCTTTACAAAGGGTATCAATATTGTTAATGCTGATAACAATATGGGCAAATCTAAATTTTACAACGGTATCCTTTGGCTTTTGAAAGATACCGTTTATGATTCAGATTTGAAAAGAATGGTCAGCGCTTCATCGTCTTTTCAAAAAATGGCTTCGGGCAAAGCGTTGCACGAAAAAACGAACTTTGATGTTGGCGTAAATATCGTTTTTGTTGAAAACGATAATATGTACTCCGTTACGAAAATTGTGCAGTTGAAAAAAGACGGTAATAGTTGGGAAACCAATGAAAAACTGGATATTATGCAAACTATTGATAATCGGGATATTCCTGTTCGAGATACTGCCGACAAAGAAAAAATCATTAAAAAAATTATTCCTGTCGAGTTGATGAACTACGCATTATTGCAAGGAGAATCTATGGAAGAATTGGTTGACTTGTCTTCCCATAACGGCTTGTCTTCAACTATTGAGGCGTTGGCAGGGATTAAAAACCTGATTGAAATCTGCGAAATAAGCAAAGATTTATCTCAGAAGACAAAAAAACTTTCAAACGACAAAGAAAAAGAAATCAACTCTACCAATCAAAGAATCACCGGTCTGATTCAGGAAAGAGAAACGATTGAAGGGCGCATTGAAATCGCAACAGCACAAATTGAAACGTATAAGACAGAATTATCCGAAGCCAAAAAGAAAAAGGAAACGCTGGAAGCAATTCTACTTAACGCACAGAACAGAGAAAAGTTTCGTGGAGTTCTACAAACGCTGCAAAATGAAATTTACCGACTGAAAGAAAAGAAAAATAACCGTGAGAAAAGTATTACCTCCATGTTGTTTTCAGAAAATTCTCCGTGGATTTTAATGGGATTGCAGGAACAGATTTCATTATTCGACAGGCGAAGACAGGAACTGACAGCCGAAATCGCTACTCAAAAAGCAATAGATAACCCGATAAAACTCCCCGAAGGCTCTCCCGATATTCCCTCTTTGCAAAGAATGTTACGGACTGAAAAGTGCGAAGTGTGTGGTCGTCCTGCCCCAAAAGATTCTGAATTTTGGCAATATATCAAAATGGTAATGGAACGTCCTGCAAACAAAGAAAAATCGACTCAAAATGATTTTGCCACGTTTTACAGCGGGATTCAAACCACAGTAGGCTCATTTTCGTTAAACATTCCGAAAATTGCAGGTATCATTCAGCAATACAGAGAAGAAATTGATAATCTCGAAGAACTTATCAATCAAAAGGAAGAAGAAAAGGAAACGGCAAAACTGGAATTTCTTAATGCAGGCGGCAGTGAAAACAGTTCGGTGGTAACCGACAAACAAAATATTTCAGATTATACGCTTGCCGAAAAAACAATTGAAAAAAAAGATGAGGACATACGAAAAGCGGAAAAAACTATAAAAGATTGGAATGCCCGGTTGAAACAGATTGAAGATGAAATTAAGAGTATCAGCACAAACAGTGAAATAGAAAGTTATCGCAGATTTAAAGAAACAATGGCAAGCGTTGAGTATATCTTCCAAAATTCTAAACAACGGATCTTTAACCGGATCATAGAACAACTGAATACAAATGCCAACGAAAAGTATGTTGAACTGACGAAGGGAAATTTGTCGATTGGTGGCAAATTACTTTTTCAACCACAAGCAGATGGAACGGTGCAAGTTTCAATCAAAAATATAAATGACGGCGAACTGACAGGGCTTGGCACCGGTTTTCAACGAATGAAGCAGTTGTCTATCATTATGGCGATTATTTCTTCAAAAATAGGGAATAAACAATTTGATTATCCGTTTATATCCGATGCTCCGTTTTCGGAATTTGGCGACAATTTCATCAAAAACTTTTTCGAAATTGCGCCCAATGTATTCATGCAGAGTATCATTTTAATCAAAGAGTTGTATGACCCCGCTTCAGAAGATTGCCTCAATGACTTGGGAAAGAAGATTTTGAAAAAAATGGAAAACGGCGAAATCCCCGGTACTTTCTATGTAAATGTTATCAGAGAAAAAGCCGATACGACAAATTTAATAACCAAAAACAATTGTTATAAAGGATAAATTATGGACAGTTCACAATTAAGAGATTTAATCGGTCAGAAAAGACTGAGATACAAAGTACAATATCGCTCTTTAATGGAGACAATTTCCAAAAAAGGCGATACAAGTGGAAAAGGTGATTTTTCTTCATTTGGTGCTTTTTATCAAACATTTATGTATGCGTATTTTTTGGGATATAGGTTGAAAAAATGTCATTATATTCAGCCTAATGAACCCACCTCAGATTTTATTGCTTCATTTGATTTGATCAAACCGGTAGCAATTAGGGATTTTATGATTATGCTAATTCTTAATGAATCCGAAAAATTTGATTTCAAATGGTTCGAATTGGAAAATGCTAACGAAGAAAGGATAGAAATTTTCATTGCAGAATTTTTTAGACGAATGGAAGGTTATGCAAATGCTGGTTTTGAATATCTACAAAACAAATGGGATAACGAAAATATGAAATTTCGTAACCCATTTGTATTTGTGAATTTTTTAGAGGAATTAAACGGTTGAAATATATAACGCTATTTCAAACAATAAAATATAGAATAAAACACCATGGAACATGCTACTGCCGGAATTAATCAAATGAAAAAAAATATGAAACCGCTCTTGCTGGAAAGCGCGCGTCAGATGGAAAAAACCTATTTGCTAAAAGATTTCGGCAAGTGATATTTCAAAAATATTCCATACCTTTGAGCCGCAAATTTCAAATTTCATAAATAAAAAAGTCAAGGATTATTGTCAGTATCAACCGAAAAAGTTAATAAATAAAAATGCAACTAACGTATCAATCC
Source organism: Tannerella sp. (assembly GCA_031277235.1). Lineage (GTDB taxonomy): Bacteria > Bacteroidota > Bacteroidia > Bacteroidales > Tannerellaceae > Tannerella. Next base: position 3,901 of record JAITMT010000304.1, on the reverse strand, counting down.
ACCAACCTGCCCAACACCCGCCTGCACGTGGCGGACGCCTTGCGGGGAATTGCCATCATCGGCATCATCCTGCTCCACAACATTGAACACATGAATTTCTACCGTTTCCCGGAAGTGGCAGGCGAATGGATGAAATGGCTCAACACGGCGACCTGGGACGGACTTTTCTTTGCGTTCGGAGGCAAAATGTATTCCATCTTTGCGCTGATGTTCGGGTTGAGTTTTTTCGTCCAGAACGACAACCGGATGCAACTGGGAAAGGATTTTACGCTGCGTTTCCTGTGGAGAATGGTATTGCTGATGATGTTCGGCTTGATGAACACGTTCTTCTACAACGGAGACATCCTGTTTTCCTACGCCATGTTCGGCATGCTGTTGCCGTTTGTCGGAAAATTGAACACGAAAGCGGTGGCGGCGCTCACCTGTTTTCTGCTGTTGCAGCCCATCGAAATATACCAGACCGTTGCGGCGCTGTTCAACCCCGACTACCGACTGATAGATGCAAACAGCGGAAAATATTTTGCGGCAATGGGCGCTTCGCAGGAACACGGAACCATTTGGAAATGCGGCTGGGACAGCCTGAAATACGGACAGATGGCAAGTTTCGCGTGGAACATTGAAAACGGACGGACAACCCAGTTGCCGGGCTTGTTTTTCCTCGGAATGCTGCTGGGACGGCTCCGCCTTTTCTACAATGAAAAAAACAATTTGAAAATCTGGCTTGGCATACTTGCCGTGGCGATTGCTGTTTTTTCGCCGGTTTACGGACTGTACAACATGCTGCCCCGATACATCTCCCGCGAAGAGATACTGATACCCGTGAGGCTTCTGTGCAAAGCGTGGAGCAGCCTGGCGCAGACTTTCATCTATGTTTCCGGGCTGGTATTGCTCTTTTATTCCATCAAACCGGTGAACCGTTTCATGACGAAACTGACTTTCATCGGGCGGGCGAGCATGACCAACTATTTCCTGCAATCCGCGCTTGGAGCCATGCTGTATTATGGTTGGGGCTTTGCGCTGTTCCGCTATTGCGGACCGGCAGTCAGTTTCCTGATTGGCATTGGAATGGTGCTGGCTCTATATTTTTTCTGCCGCCGGTGGTTCAGGACGCACGACCACGGTCCGATGGAAGGCTTGTGGAAAAAATTGACGTGGATGAAAATGAAGAGGAAGGAAAACATGAAATAGGAGACGCATGGACAGTGCGTTAGGCTAATTGTTCTACATCTGAAACAAATATTTTTCTCTGTTTTCGCGATATTGACAGTCTGGAAAAACAGAAACGGACGAATGGAATTTCACTTCGCTCCCAACGCCCTCCCTTCAAAAATCTCTTTCAGGATTTTGTCGGTAGCGCCTGCATTTTTGCGGATAAATTCGCCCGCACTTCTACCTGATTCCCTGCATTTTACGGGATTGCTGATGAGTTCTCCGATCACTGCTTCAAACTCCGGGCGACCGTTTACGGTAAATCCGCCGCCGCAGGCGATTAAATCCTTTGCTTCCCTGAATTTCTGATATTTAGGTCCGAATATGACCGGAATGTCATACACCGCCGCCTCGGGCGTATTGTGAATGCCGCGACCGAATCCGCCCCCTATGTAAGCAATATTTCCGTATCTGTAAATGGCTGATAACAAGCCGAAACTGTCAATGATTACACAATCGAACGCCCCGATATTTTCGACGGTCGCCTCCGAAAGTTTGACAAACGGACGCTGAATCAGGGACTGGATGTATAAAAGATGTTCGTGATGGATTTCATGCGGCGCTATAATCAGTTTCAAATCAGGATGTTCATTAAAGTAGGGAATGATTATCTCCTCATCTTCCTGCCAGGAACTGCCGGCAATCAGAATCGTTTTACGGTCTTCCGCAAACAGTTGAATTTCAGGCAACAAACGCGCCTGTTTTTGAATTTCCACCACCCTGTCCAAGCGCGTATCGCCGCAAACTTCCACATTTTCAATGCCATACTTTGCCAGCAACGTTTTCGATTCCTCGTTTTGCACAAAAAGCCGGTTGTAGCATTCCAGCGCCTTGCGATACCATCCTCCGTACCACCGGAAAAACAGTTGTTCGGGGCGAAAAATGGCAGAAACAATATACGTTTTTATCTCGTGTTTCTTCAACTCTGTCAGGTAGTTGAGCCAAAATTCGTACTTGATGAAAATCGCCATTTTCGGTCGGGCAAGGTTCAGGAATTTTTTCACCTTGAAAGGCGTATCAAACGGCAAATAGCAAATCACGTCGGCGCCCGCGTAGTTTTTTCGCACTTCATAGCCGGACGGCGAGAAGAAAGTGAGCAAAATTTTATATTCGGGATGAAGGGTTTTCAGTTTTTCCATCATGGGTCGCCCCTGCTCAAATTCACCGAGCGACGCCGCGTGAAACCACACGTAATCAGCATTCCGGTCTATTTTTTTACGCAAAATTCCGTTGGTGTGCCACTGCCCGACGCGCGTCATTCGCGCCCTTTTGACAAAAAACGACGCCACTTCTACGCTGAAAGCATACAAATGTATGGCAAAAGTATATATCAGTCTCATTGTAAGGTATCTATCGCTTTACGTATTCTCCGGATGGTTTCTTCTTTTCCGATGGCTTCGGTGATGTGAAAAATCTGCGGACCGATCCCTTGCCCAACCAGCGCCAGGCGTACCGCATTCATGATATTTCCAAGATTATATCCTTTTTCTTCAATCCAAGCCTTCGCATATTCTTCCGTCCCCTCCACGTCAAAAGGCTCGCGAACAGACAGAATATCAATCAATTCCGCAAGTTGCAGGGCGCTATCTTCCTTCCAGCGTTTTTTGACCGTTTTTTCATCGTATTCCGTGGGCGCGATGAAAAAATAATAGGTCAATCCCCACAATTCGGGCACGAAATTGACGCGCTCCTTCATCAAACCGACGACCTTTTTAACATACTCGAAATCAGGATTCTGAATACCGTTTTTCTCCAAAACGGGCAAAAACATCCGGGCGATGTCATCGTCGGGACGTTGCTGAATATATTGATGGTTAAACCATTTGCCTTTCTCGTAATCGAATTTCGCGCCGCTTTTGCTGCAATGGCTCAAATCAAAGAGCGCAATCATCTCATTTACAGACATCAATTCCCGATCATTCCCCGGATTCCAGCCGAGCAGCGCCAGAAAATTCAAAACGGCTTCGGGCAGATAGCCGCTCTCGCGATAGCCCGATGAAACCTCGCCGGTCTTGGGATCGCGCCATTCGAGCGGAAACACCGGAAAACCAAGCCGGTCGCCGTCGCGTTTGCTCAATTTGCCTCCTCCTTCGGGCTTCAACAGCAGGGGCAAGTGCGCAAAACGCGGCATCGTGTCTTCCCAGTCCAAGTACCTGTATAACAGCACGTGCAGCGGTGCGCTCGAAAGCCATTCCTCTCCGCGGATGACGTGCGTAACCTCCATCAAATGATCGTCCACAATATTTGCCAGATGATAGGTCGGCAGTCCGTCAGCCGATTTGAAAAGCACCTTATCGTCTAATATCGAGGAATTTATAACTACTTCGCCGCGAATCAAATCGTGAACGCGCACATCTTCATCCGGTTCGATTTTGATGCGCACCACGTAACGTTCGCCTGCGGCAATCAACTTTTCAACTTCTTCCTGCGGCAAGGTCAGGGAATTGCGCATCATCATTCTTGTAGAAGCATCATACTGAAAATTAGGGATTTCCGCCCGTTTTCCATCCAACTCTTCCGCGCTGTCAAAGGCGATGTATGCAAGGTTTTTATTCAGCAGATAATCAACGTATTGCCGATAAATATCCTTTCTTTCGCTTTGGCGATAGGGACCGAAATCTCCGCCGAATCCGACGCCTTCGTCAAAAAGAAGTCCGAGCCATTTGAAAGATTCGATGATATACTCCTCCGC
>JAITMT010000033.1 GCA_031277235.1 Tannerella sp. | reverse complement strand
ATTTGATATACAGATAATTAGATGGATATAAAACAATTGATAAAGGAGCGGATTGTAATTCTGGACGGCGGAATGGGAACGATGATTCAGACTTACAAACTGACCGAAGAGGACTATCGTGGAGATTTTTTTGCCGGACACGAAGGACAGTTAAAAGGAAATTACGATATTCTGAATATAACTTGTCCGCAGATAATCAGGGAGATACATCAACAATACATTGAGGCGGGAGCCGATATTTTTACCACCAACACGCTCAACGCCAATGCCATATCCATGGCAGACTATCATCTTCAGCCGTTTGTGCGGGATATGAATCTGGCGGCAGCCCGGTTATCCCGGAATCTGGCGGATGATTTTATGGCTTTACATCCTGACAGACAGATATTTGTGGCAGGTTCCATCGGACCGACCAATAAAACGGCTTCGATGAGTCCCGACGTCAATAATCCCGCGTTTCGCGCCGTTTCGTATATGGACATGTATCATTCTTATTATGAGCAGGTTGAAGCGTTGATTGACGGCGGCGTTGATATTTTGCTTTTTGAAACGGTGTTCGATACGCTGAATATAAAAGCCGGGTTGGAGGCGGCAGTAAATATTCTGAAAAACAGGAATTTGGATATGCCGATCATGCTGTCCCTCACGCTATCGGGCAAGAGCGGACGCACTTTTTCCGGTCAGACGCTGGAGGCGTTCATTGCGTCCGTTCAGGACACGCCACTTTTCAGTATCGGCTTGAACTGTTCTTTCGGAGCGTCCGAAATGAAGCCGTTTTTGCAGGAATTGGCTGCAAAAGCGCCTTTTTACGTCAGCGCCTATCCGAACGCCGGATTGCCGAATCGCTTCGGAGAATATGACGAAACGCCTGAAACAATGGAAGTTCAGATAAAGCAGTACATTGACGAAGGTATGGTCAATATTGTCGGCGGCTGTTGCGGAACGACGCCTGCGCATATCGCCAAATATCGGAATTTGATAGAGGGCGTAGCGCCGCGCAAACCCGTGGAAAAGCCTCAAACGTTGTGGCTTTCGGGGTTGGAAATGCTCGAAGTGAAGCCCGAAAATAATTTTATCAACATCGGAGAACGCTGCAATGTAGCGGGTTCGCGGAAGTTTCTGCGGCTGGTAAAGGAGCAAAAATACGAAGAAGTCTTGCTCATTGCGCGAAAACAGGTGGAAGACGGAGCGCAAGTGCTTGATATTAACATGGATGACGGTTTATTGGATGCAGTCGAAGAAATGAAAAATTTTCTGAACATGATTGCTTCCGAGCCTGATATTGCGCGGGTTCCGGTCATGGTGGATTCGTCGAAATGGGACGTTATAGAGCAGGGTTTGATGTGTTTGCAGGGCAAAAGCATTGTCAATTCAATCAGTCTGAAAGAAGGCGAAAAAGTCTTTCTGGAACGGGCGGAAAAGATTCGTCAATTGGGCGCTGCGGTGGTGGTGATGGCTTTCGACGAACAGGGGCAGGCGGATACTTTTGAACGGAAAATCGAGGTTTGCGCACGCGCGTACAGATTATTGACCGAAAAAATCGCCTTTTCGCCGCAAAACATTATTTTTGATCCCAATGTGCTGGCGATAGCGACGGGCATGTCCGAACACAACGGTTACGGACTTGATTTTATCAGGGCTGTAGGCTGGATCAAGCAAAATCTACCTTGGGCAAAAGTGAGCGGAGGCATTAGTAATCTGTCGTTTTCGTTTCGCGGGAACGATTACATCCGCGAGTCCATGCACGCCGTTTTTCTGTATCACGCCATTCGGGAAGGATTGGATATGGGGATTGTAAATCCTTCTTCAACAGTTACTTATGAAGATATCAATCCGCAACTGCGCGATTTGATGGAAGATGTGATATTGGCTAAGCGCCCCGAAGCTGCCGAAGAACTGATTCAATATGCGCAGGAACATTCGGGCAATGTGTCTGAAAATAAGGAAAATGAGCGGGAACAGTGGCGCGAAAGTTCGCTGGAGGAACGCTTGAAATATGCCTTGATAAAAGGAATCGGCGATTTTCTGGAGACCGATTTGGACGAGGCGTTGAAAAATTATGACAAGGCGGTTGATATTATTGACGGACCGCTGATGCGCGGAATGAACCGGGTAGGGGAGTTGTTCGGAGAAGGGAAAATGTTTCTGCCTCAGGTAGTTAAGACGGCTCGAACGATGAAAAAAGCCGTAGCCATTCTGCAACCGGTCATCGAAGCCGAAAAGTCGTCGGGCGCGGCAAAAGCGGGGAAAATGGTTTTTGCCACCGTCAAGGGCGACGTCCACGATATCGGGAAAAATATTGTGTCTATTGTGCTGAATTGCAACAACTACGAGGTGGTGGACTTGGGCGTGATGGTGCCTGCGGAAAAAATCCTGCAAGTTGTCAGGGATGAAAAGCCTGATTTTCTGTGTCTTTCGGGATTGATTACCCCGTCGTTGGACGAAATGGCGCACGTTGCCGCCGAAATGCAAAAAGCCGGAATGACGATTCCGATGATGGTGGGCGGCGCAACGACTTCCCGACTGCATACCGCCCTGAGAATTGCGCCAAACTACGATTTTCCCGTGATTCACTGTACGGATGCTTCGCAAAATCCGCTGATTGCCTCAAAAATGCTGAATTCGGCTACGAGAGATCAGTATATCAAGGAATTGAAGGAAGAATACGAGAAACTTCGGATAACGCATAACGCTTCGGCTGCGTCCAAAAAATTGCTGACGCCTGCCGATGCACGCGACAAACGATATTTCATTAATACAACAGATTATCAGCCTTTTATACCTGCCAAGCCGGGTATTCACCGTATAAATATTGCCGTTCGCGAATTGGTTTCGTACATAGACTGGCCCTTCTTTTTCACGGCTTGGCGCATGAGCGCGAAGTTCGGCAACCGGGTGTTTTTGACAAATTACGGCGGTGGTCGCGAAGAATGGATGCGGCAATTCGCAGATTTAGACCCTGAAAAAGCAGAGGAGGCGCGGCATTTGTATAGCGAAGCCCGTCGGATACTGGATGAAATCGTTTCCAATAAAAATGTTGAATGTAAGGCTGTTGTGGGATTATTCCCGGCTTTTTCAACAGGAGACAGCATTGTTGTCAATGAAGAAATCGTTTTTCCCATGTTAAGGCAACAAACGCCTAATGAACAGGGACTTTGCCTGT
>JAITMT010000565.1 GCA_031277235.1 Tannerella sp. | reverse complement strand
GTCCGACCGATGTATTCCGGTATTTCACCCATCGGAACAGGCTATTGCTCAGCGATGTACAACGGAGAATTGTATCTGGGAACCAATCAGGCGCTTTACAAATATGCCGACGGCAAGTGTGAGTTGATTAAGGGTTCGGAAGGGCAAATCTGGTCGCTGCGCGTAATTGACGGTAGCCTGTTCAGTTCGGGCGATAACGGAATTTTAGTCGTTTCGCCGGCGGGCGCCTACAAAATAAATCTTACGGGCGCATGGGAAACGAAGCCGCTGAGAAATAACCGAAACTGCTTGATGGTGGGCACTTATTCGGGGCTGAGCGTGCTCGAAAAACACAACGGACGATGGGATTTTTCGCACAATATCAATGCGTTCTACGAATCTACGCGCGGTTTTATGGAAGATGAGGAAGAAAATACGTTTTGGGTCGCGATGACCGATCGCATACGGAAAATAAAATTGGATGCCAACCTTCTGGAAATCAGGGATGAAAAATCTTACGACTTGCCGATACGCGAAAATACGTTTTTCCGTAAAATGGACAATAACCTCCTGATATGCAGCGAGAATGGAATTTATCGCTACGATCGGCTGAGCGACAGTTTCGACCATTACGAACAGTTTGAAAACATGCTCGAAGGACGGAAATATTATGATTATTTGTACATGGATTCTCAAAAAAATATCTGGTATGTATATGACAGTCAGATGAAAATGCTGCCATATACCGAAACCGGCTACACCGGCGAAAAATATAATTGGGGGCTGGCGGACGAGTTGATTACCGGTTATGAAAACATTTCGCTGACCGGCGACGGCAATACGGCGATTGTGGCGGTGGATAATGCCTTTGCTATCATCCTGTTAAACTCGCCCTATCAGGAGCAGAAGCCGTTCAACGTAAGTATCCGCAGTATTGAAAACGCTAAAAATGACAGTATTCTGGTCTTCGGCAAAAATCTCTCCGTGCTGAATCTGCCCTTTTCGCAAAATTCCGTCCGCATCCATTTCACGGCGACCGATTTCGGGAGCGCTTCGGATATTCTGTATTCCTGCCGCCTGAAAGGACTGGACGGAGAATGGAGTCCGCCTACGGTAAACACTTCCAAGGAATACACCAACCTCGCCGAAGGCGACTATGTCTTTGAGGTTAAAGCCTTTATCGAAGGAAACAAAAACGCTCCGCAAACAGCGTCCTTCAATTTGACCATCCGCCCGCCGTGGTACAGAAGCGTTATTGCCTATATCGCCTATTTGTTGATTATTACACTGATAATCTTTGTGTTGTACAAGAAAACCATCAGCCGGCAAAAGAAAATCATCCATGAAAAAGAAAGGGAACTGGCGGCGCAAAGCAAAAGCCACGAGGAGGCTACGAAAATAAAGGACGAGGAAATTTATCAGTTGCAAAACGAAAATCTGCAAAACGAATTGAAGCATAAATCGCAGGAAATCAACGGTTACATCCTGAATATCATCCGCAAAAACGAGATGCTGGAAGAAGTGAAAAAGAACGCTATCGGTATCTCGAAAGCCATTGACGAAGAGCGTGATACAGGTGTTCTCCGGCAAAAGGTCGTCCGTCTGGTCAGCCAGATTAGCAATAATATCGAGCATGACGATGATTTTGAGGTGTTAAAGTCCAATTTCGATCTCATCCACAAGGATTTTTTCAAGGTTCTGGACGAAAAATTTCCCGGCTTGACGCGCAACGAAAAGATTCTCTGTGTCTATCTGAAAATGAACCTCTCCACCAAGGAAATAGCGCCGTTGCAGAACATTTCGTCACGCGGCGTGGAGGTGAACCGCTATCGCCTGCGCAAGAAAATGGGTTTGGATCGGGATGTGAATTTGTCCAATTATTTGAATGAATTGACGTAGAGGGATTAAGGCTGAAATCCAAATGATTACTCGTTTCATCAATAGACAATAAATTGCCCTCAATGCTGCAACTGTGAGCCGAAAACAACATTTCATTACAATGGTTGAAATCGTTTTTCTCAAAAAGAATCGAAATATATTCATTAATTGAAAAATACTTTCTATCTTTGCGTGCTGTAATTTTTAAATAAAAAGTTATGAGACATTTATTATTCCTGTTTTTGACGGTTGCGTTTTTCGGTTGCAACAACGCGCCCAAGAGTTCCGTTGAGCAATCTGCAACACCCGCTGAACCAAAGGATTTCGAGCGTGTTCTTCCGCCTGTTATGATGACGGACATAAGGGAGCAGGCGGATTTTCGCATTACCCATTTCTGGGAGCATTTCAACTTCAAGGATACGATGTATGCACATGCGCCCCAAATTACCGAACAGGCTTTTGTTGACTTCATTGACGTTTTTCAGCAGGCTTCGCCGGAGAAAATTCGCGAAAGCATCGCAACGTTGATGAAATCTGCGGAAGCGGACAGCGTCATGTACGCCTATTTCGCCCGCGAAGCCGAACATTATCTGTACGAACCGAACTCGCCTTACCGCAACGACGAGCATTTCATTCCGTTTCTCGAACAGATTGTAAATTCTCCAATCCTGGACGATGCGCATAAGATCAGACCGCGCCACATTCTGAATCTCGCGCTCAAGAACAGACCGGGCAACAAAGCCGAAAATCTGGAATACACGACCGCCGGCGGAAAAACAGGCAATCTGTATGCCGTAAAAGCCGAATACGTGCTGCTGATGTTCTACAATCCGGACTGCAAACAATGCCAAAACACCATGGAAATGATGCAAAATTCCGCCGAAATAACTCCGCTCATCAACAACGGAACCGTCAAGGTGTTAGCTGTTTATCCCGATGAAAAGGTAGATATCTGGAAGGAGCATTTGAAGGACGTACCCGCCAACTGGCTGAACGGATACGATAAACCGTTGATAATCAGGGAACAGGAAATATACGACCTGAAGGCTATTCCGACCCTGTATCTCCTCGACAGGGACAAGAAAGTGATACTGAAAGACTGCTCGGTGGAGGATATTCAGGCGTTTTTCAGGAATACGCCGTAGATTGAATAGTTAAGTATTTGAATATTTGAATATTTGAATATTCAATCTAAAATCTAAAATTCCAAATTATATAATTTCAACCAACAAATTCCACTTTTTTTTTGCCATTTCCAAAAAACATATTACCTTTGCGCCCGATTACGGTGTAACTGTCGTGCTTTCGCAGACGGTTAGTAATAGGGAATCCGGTGAGACGCCGGAACTGTACCCGCAGCTGTAAGTTC
>JAITMT010000509.1 GCA_031277235.1 Tannerella sp. | reverse complement strand
CCGTTTTTACTGACAATATCAATCAGGTCGTGTACAATCTGTTCGGCTGTCTTGTTCTCTTCGCCGTCAATGTAGCACCATGATTTTTTGCCGATGGAAGTGTCTGTTTGCCAGGGATATTTCATCATTTTTCCCGATTTTCCCCGTTCCACGTCCCAGACCTGTATGTTGGTGGGATAGCCCTGTTTCGTGTTCACTGCCACCTGTTTACCCCAATCCAGGGCGTTGTTGTAGTAATAAGCCAGAAACCGGTTGAAATAGGGCGTCAGTACGGGATTGTTCACCGTCCAGTCGAACCAGATCAGCGAAGGCTCGTATTTGTTGACCAGTTCGTACGTATGCTCCAGCCACTCGCGGGCGACGCTTTCGTTGTAGGTTTCCCACGGCAATCTGCGCCCGTAAAGCGTGATGGTTGTGTCCTGCACGTCCGACGGAAACTCCATGCCGCCGTTGTAGAACCACGCATTTTCGGCGCGGTGGGTGGACAGTCCGAAGACCATGCCTTCCTGTTCGACAGCCTGTTTCAGCAGTCCCACAATGTCTTTTTGGGGACCCGTTTTCGCAGTATTCCACGGGTTCAGCCCGCTGTCGTACATGGCAAAACCGTCGTGATGTTCCGCCACGGGAACCACGTATTTCGCGCCCGCTTCCCGGAAAAGTTTCGCCCATTCGCCGGCATTGAATTTTTCCGCCCTGAACATCGGGACAAAATCCTTGTAGCCGAATTTGGTCTGTTCGCCGTAGGTTTCGATATGGTGCCGGTATTCCCGCGAATCCTTTTGGTACATGCTTCGCGGATACCACTCATTTCCGAAGGCAGGCACCGCATACACGCCCCAGTGAATGAAAATACCGAACTTGGCGTCCCTGAACCACTCGGGAAACCGGTAATGCTGCGCAATGTTATCCCAGTCGGGTTGGAATACTTCCGTGCCTTTGGGCGATGCGACCGAATCAATGTTGATGGCGGTCTTTTTGTCCGTTTGGCAGGCGATGAACAGTCCTGCGGACAAGAGGATGATTGTAAATTTTTTCATGATGAAACTATCGCTAAAACAATAAGATATTTCACTTTGTAAACCTCCATTAATAAATAATAAGATTGTTTATTAATCATCCCTGTCGGCATTTCCGAAAGAATGTATTCCATCCGCTGCTCTTTTACATTCCTTATTACCGGTTGCGGCAGCATGGATGGGTAATCTTTATATCTATCATTTTTTCTGCAAAGGTACGAAACATTTTTGAAAAACCCTCTAATGAACAATTTTTTACTCCCAAGGCAGTTTCAACGGCTGAATGCAACTTTTTATTCTGTAAATTCAGTCGGCTTGCCTGGGGACATGTTTAACGCCATATTGCCCGTTACCAAGGCAATACTGACCATTTCCCTTTCAAATTTAACCCCCGCAGATATCCGCGGGGGTTAATGGAAAACATGCCGACTTTTCCGGTTAGTTGTATCCCGGATTCTGTTCCAGACTTTCGTTCCGGTCTATCGCGTCCTGCGGGATGGGACGGTAGTTCATGAACGCCTTTTCGGTTGCCGTCAGGGTATTTTCGGGCAGGAAACTGTCGTAGTTATACTTCGTGTACATGAATTCCAGCATCTTGGTACGGCGCAGTTCGGGCCAGCGACCGCAAAATTGTCCCGCCAGTTCCTTGGCGCTTTCTTTCAGGTATGCTTCCAGAGCGCCTTCTTTAGAAGCGGGCAGCGTTACGGTCAGCGGAACGCCCGACTTGCTGTTGCCCGGACGTGCCAGGACTCTGTTAATCGTCGTTTGGGCGGTCGAATAATCCGCCAGACCGATGCAGGCTTCAGCGTAGAGGAGCATGGTTTCCGACAGCGTAGCCAGCACAATGTCACGATAACTTTGCCGCGTGCTGAAAGTTCCCACCTTGCTTTTCATATCGAACTTGCGGATGACCGGCTGGCAGTAATCGCTGATGTAGCCGCTACGCCATAAGGCTTCATTTTCCCCGGGCGTCTTGTCCGGATGATTGATGAAAGGATAGATTCGGAAATAGGAGGTGAACGGATTGCCGCCTCCCCAGGGTTTAATATCGCCGGCATTCGCCACTGCCTGAAAATCGGGACTCCATTTTTTGATAAACGCTTTAGCCGCCGGCTTCACGTTGTCTGTCGCCGAGGCATCCTGCATGGTTAGATTTTTGAATGCGCCGCTTGCGTCGAATCCTTCGGTCAGTTCCACGAAATCGTCATACATTTCGCGGTTGGCGGCGTCGCCCCATGCGCGCGGATATACCGCTGTGACCAGAGTCTCAGTCGGGTTTGTACCGGCATAGAACTCGTAGTACTCTTTCCAGACGGTAAGCATGAAAGTTCCGTCGTAGCGGGCGTCGTTTTCTTCAAACCATAAATGCAAGTTCCATGAAGGATAGAGCGCAGTGCTCATATACTTGTCTGTACGCTCGTCGCCGCCGAGATAGGGACCGAACAGGGATTCCTGTATGCTGCCTGCGGTCGGGGAAATGAGGGAAGAAGCGTCGTACTGCACGGCGAAAATGATTTCGTTGTTGTTTTCATTGTCCGCACTCCACAGGTCTTCGAAAGTTTCCGTCAGATTGCCGCGCGAAGTCATTACCGCCTGGGCATAGTTCTTAGCCTCCGTAAAGTCGGCCGAATTGCCCAAGTCCCAGCCGCGCGTAAGGTACGCTTTCGCCAGGTAGTGGTTTACCATATCCTTGCAGATTCTACCCGTCCTGTCGGTTTGCGGCAATGGACCTGCCAGAGCCGATTGCAGTTTCTGAATCACATAGTCGTATGAATCGGGAAGCGAACTCCGCGGTATGTCCGTGCGGGGGGTCATGGTGTACTCGTCGTTAATGGCTATGGCGCCAAACTGTTCTATCAGCAGGAAGTGCACAAATCCTTTCAGAAAATCATATTCCGCCCGGTACAGCGCCTTTCTGTCATCTGCCAGCGGAGCGACGTCGAGCCAGTATTCCGCCGCGTTAACGCCTTGAAGCACCTCATAACAAAACCGGTAGAAAGCCGTTACATTTGCGTTGGTAGGATTCAGCCCTATATATCTGTAAATAGGGTCGCTGCTGCCGCGCCCAAGCTGGTAAATATCGGAGCCGGCAAGCTGTACCGACGCCTGATTAAAGTCTTCATAAAGTTTTCGCAGGCTGAAATAGGCATTCGTATGCAGGGTTTCGTAGCCCGCTTCGGTGGAATAGACTTCCTCGTTGGGCGCGCCCGCCTTGTTGTCTTCCTCCAGAAAATCGCTACAGCCGAAAAGAACGACAGACAGCAGCAGCGTTATACTCATTGTCAAATTTTTTATTATATTTTTCATTTTACATTCCTCCTCTTATTAAAATTTCAAATTAACGCCCGCTTGATACACTATGCTCGACGGTCCGTTACCGCCGCCGCTGCCGCCCTGTCCGGAAGTTGCCCATTCGGGATCCCAGCCGATGTAGTCGGTGAAGACAAAGGGATTCATCACGTTCAAATAGACTCTGAACTGCTCAAGTTTTACATATTGAAGCACGTTTTTGGGCAGGGAATATCCCAGCGTAATGTTCCGTACTTTTATAAATGAAACATCCTGGTAGCGTCCGTTGTTACCGTAGAAACCGCCATTCAAAACTGCAGTTCCGATGGGATATTTGCCGACATGCTCGGTAGAAGTTCCCCACGTTACCCACTTTTGCCCGTCGGGGTCGGTGTCGAAATTGTTCCAGTCTATGCGGGGAGCGCCTTCCGGCACGTAATAGTCGAAGTTTACTTTCGGACGTCCCCGGTCGGTCAGCGCCGCGCCAAGAAATTCCGCCGAAAAGGCGTCGCTGACATGAGTGCCTTGACGGGCATAAATGTTGAACGAAAAGTCGAAGCCATATACTTTGAGGGTCGAGGTTAGACTGCCCGTCCACTTGGGATCTATCTGGTACAGGATTACGCGGTCGTCGGTGGTAATTTCTCCGTCTCCGGTTATATCCAACACTTTTGCAGCGCCGGGATTGGTAATCTTCATCTTGTTTCTTTCGTCTGCCGAGGCAGCTTTCCATTCGGCAAGACTGTAGGTGCCATCAACCTTGTAATCGTACAGTACGTTGATGGGCTCACCGATAAAGCGGGATTCGCTGGGTACGTCCTCTTCCTTGCCATACAGGCTGCGGATGGCATTTTTGTTGCGCGAAAACACGAAACTTGTGCGCCATTCCATGTTTTTGGTCTTTACGTTTACGGTGCTTAATCCCAGTTCAATACCGCGGTTGTTCACCGATCCGATGTTGTCCGTCATTCTGTCCACGCCCGACTCCCGGCTCAGGTTGCGTCCCATCAGCAAGCCATCCGACAGTTTGTCGTACCAGTCGAGGCTGCCGCTGATGCGTCCGCCTATCAAGCCAAAGTCGAGTCCAACATTGATTTCGCGCGTTTTTTCCCAGGTCAGCATCGTGTTTACCGGCGTGCCGGGGGCAAATCCCTGTATCATGGTGCCGTTGAAATCGTAGCGAATCGGTGTGCCGGTAGCAGGCGAAAACTGCGTTCCGTAAGGGTCAACGCCGTTGTTGTTGCCGCTCCAGCCCAAACTTGCGCGAAGTTTCAGGTTGCTCAGCCACTTTGAATCATTCATGAAATCTTCCTCCGTTATGCGCCATGCCAGCGCAACGGAGGGGAAAGTCGCCCATTTTTCAGCCAGTTTTGAACTTCCGTCCCTGCGCACGGTCGCCGTCAACAGGTATTTTCCGGCATAGTCGTAGTTTACGCGAGCCGCCCACGAAAGCAGGGTTTCTTCCGAGTAGCCCGCCGAATTGTCGCCGGGGCGTAAAGTTCCCGTAAAAATATTGTACCATTCCACGTTGTTGGGGAATTTTTCCGCACCGACCGCCAGACTCTCGGAAGAGGTTTCATATACTTCATTGATTAATGTCAATCCCACGTTATGCTTTTCGGCAAAGGTACGGGTGTAGTTAATCACGTTGTCCCACGTATATTCAAAGCGGGTGCGGTGCTCGGTACGGGCAATGTCGCTGGTGCGGTCGGGCGTTATGCCGTAGTAGCGACCGACTCTGCGCTGACTCAGACGGGGCATGAAGGTGGTTTTAATCGAAAGTCCCTTCACGGGCGTTATTTCGGCAAACACGCTTCCCATCACGTTGTAAAATTTCCTTTCCTCCGTTCCGCTTTCAATTTCTATCAGGGGATTGCCCGAAGAAGTAAAGTTTCCCGCACCGTTGATGGAAGCGCCGATACCGGGTTGCCGGAGGTATTCGCCGTTTTCATCATGGGTGTCAAAGAAAGGCATCATGCGGAAAAGATCGCGGTAGCCCTGTTCGGAACCCGTACCTACAAGGAGATGCGACATGTTGATGCTGGCGCCCGTGCTGAACCATGAAGTTGCCTTGTGGTTGAAAGAGGCGCGCAGCGTGTAGCGATCCATCTCCTCGTCCATGAAGTTGCCTTTTTCCTTCTGATAGCCTCCGCCAATGTTATAGGTCATGTTGCCTGTGATACCCGCAATATTAATGGAGTGGCTTTGAACATTGCCGTTGTCGGTTCCGGCATTCAGCCAGTCAACATAATCCTGATTGTAGAGGCGGGTATTGATGTTTCTGGAGTTTTGCAGAACGGCGGTCTTGTTGGCTTCCGACAGTTCAAACAACTCCGCAGTCGGATTCCAGGTGTAGTACATGGAAGTACGGTAGTCAATCACCTCGCGTCCGTCCATGAAATCGGGAATGCGCGCCAGCGAGCGAACGCCGGCGTAACCGTCGTAACTGATCGAGAACTTGTTGATTCCCTCAAGTACTCCCTTCGTTCTGATAATTACGACGCCGTTTGAACCGCGCGAACCGTAAATGGCGGTTGAAGAAGCGTCCTTCAAAACGTCAATATTTTGAATGTCGTTCGGCGAAAGGAAGTCTATATCATCCACCACTATTCCGTCCACCACGTAGAGCGGATTTCCCGGATTCAGCGAGTTCTGACCGCGGATTTGTATTCTGAAACCGCTGCCGGGACGGGCGGAACTGGTCAAAATATCCACACCCGGCGTAGCGCCTTGCAGGGCGCTCATGACGGAATTTGTCCCAACGCCGGTAATCCGGTCGGCAGTCACCGAGCCTACGGCGCCGGTCAGGTCGCGCTTTTTCACTTCGCCATAACCGATTACGACCACTTCGTCCAGATTCGTTACATCTTCTCTCAGGGCAATGTCGAAAGCCGTTTTGTTCAACGGCAATTCCTGCGTCTGATATCCGAGATAGGAGACAACCAGAGTTCCTCCGAGTTCCGGGACTGTAAACGAGAACTTGCCGTCCACGTCGCTGGAAGTACCGTTGGAAGTGCCTTTCACCTGAATAACAGCTCCGATAACCGGCTCTCCACCGGCTGCATCCGTTACTCTTCCCGAAATTGTTCTTTGCTGCGCATTCGCTGCAAGGCTGCAAAAAACAGACAGGAGGCTAAACAGCGCTAATCTGCATAATTTTTTCTTGATTTTTCGCATAATTAAAATAGTTAAAATTAATAAAATATTTTTGTATTTTCGTTGTTATCTGTCCAGAAGCAAACTCGTCATGATGAAGGGACCCGTTGCCTTGGGGTCGTTATTCCGCACCGGTTCGGAGATATAATATTGATAACTTCCGTCGCGGTAATTGGGATCACCGCCCAAGCCCGAAACGGCGCAGCAGTCTGTTACGGTCAGCGTTCCGTCCGGCTCTTCGCGAACAAAATTCCGAACGAAACGGTTATAGAGTTTTTCGCCCTTTTCTTCATATTCCCTTGAAAGATACCCTTTCCGGGCACCTTTGACCATGGCGTAAATGAACATGATGGAGCCCGTTGATTCGAGATAGTTGCCTTTTTCCCCGATTTTGTCCGTTACCTGGTACCACATCCCTGTTTTCGGATCCTGCACTTTTTCCAGCGAACTTATCAACTGTTGAAGGATTCGGATAATCTCCGGGCGTTTCGGATGGTTTTCGGGGAAAAAATCAAGCACGTCAACGATTGCCATCGCGTACCAGCCCATGCTCCGCGACCAGAAATTCGGCGACTGACCGGTTTCCGGATTCGACCACCTTTGCTGCCGGCTTTCGTCCCAGCCGTGATAAAACAGTCCCGTTTCCGCATCCCGCGTTTTTTCGGCAACCGTTACAATTTGCAAAGCCACGTCGTCAAACAGCGCCGGTCCGTCAAACCGCAAGGCATATTCCGCCAGAAACGGAGAAGCCATGTAGATTCCGTCCAGCCACATTTGATGCGGATAGATTTTTTTGTGCCAGAATCCGCCTGCCTCCGTGCGGGGCTGCGATTTTGCCTGATCGCGAAGCAACTCAATCGCATTCCGGTATTTTTCATCTTTTGTTTCGTCATACAGCGTGAACAGTATTTTTCCCGGATTGATGTGATCCAGATTGTAATTCTGCAGTTTATAGGTCCGTATTTCCTTGCCGTTCTGCAGAAGCATCGTGTCCGTATAACTTTCCGCATAGTCGAGATATTTTTTGTCGCCCGTTTTCTTCCAGACCTGCAAAATGGATTGCAGAACGAGTCCGTGACAGTAATTCCACTTGGGTTGAGCCGAAAAATCCAGCATCCACGATTCCGGATTCCGCTTCATTTCCGAGTCGGCCATGCGGGTAGAATATTTGGCGTCTTCCGGATAGGCAATATCGCTTTTGAAATTTTTAACGTTGTCGAGAATCAGTGCCGGACCTTCTTCCGCCGTTATGCGGACATTTTTGAAACTGACGCCGTCCGATTCCGATAATTTCGCCCCGAAGCGGGCGCTGATAGTGGCATTTTCCACGTTGATATTCGTGATGTTCATTTCCGGCAATCCGTTGAAAAACATCGCTCTGCGGGCGTTTCGGGAAACCAGGTTTTTGACGTGAATATTCCTGAAAACCGGCGTTTCCTCCGTTACGGCGGGGATGGAGGTTTCCGGTTTCGTTTCGTCGCCGTCGGCCAACGATTCGCTGGCGGATTTGCCTCCGTAATAAAGGTCGAAAAGAAACGAATCCGTGATGATGTCGAACATGTTAATGTCTGAAATATAAATATTTTCCACCACGCCGCCCCGTCCGCGCGTACTCTTGAAACGCAGTCCGACGTCCGTTCCCAGAAACTGGCAGTAACTGACGGAAATGTTCCGCACGCCGCCCGACATCTCGCTCCCGACCACAAAACCGCCATGTCCCTGAAACACTTTGCAGTTGTGCACAATCACGTTTTCGGTCGGTCGCCCGCGTTTTCTGCCTTCCGCATCCTTGCCCGACTTGATGCAGATGCCGTCGTCGCCCACATCGAAAAGACTGTTGACGATGATGGCATTTTTGCAGGATTCCAGATCCAGTCCGTCGCCGTTTTGCGCGTAAGCCGGATTACGGGCAAAAATACCGTCAATAATGACATTTTCGCACATCAGCGGGTGAATGTTCCACGCCGGAGAATTTTCAAACAGAACGCCTTCGAGAAGCACGTTTTTGCATTCGATAAAACTGACCATCACCGGACGCAGAAAGTCCTTGATGGAATCCCACCGGGCATCGGTCATCAGATTGCGCGGAACGTTCATGTCGCTCCGCTCGCTGCCCCGGAGCGACTTCAGGGAGGGATACCACGTATTGCCCCTGACAATTCCGCCTGAGGCAACCGTCGCTTTCCATTGCGCTTCGGTTACTTTTTCCCTTTTCAGCTGCCGCCACGCCTGTCCCGAACCGTTGATGGAACCTTCGCCCGTGATGGCAATGTTTTCGAGGTTCCGTCCCGAAACGGGCGACAGGCAGCGGCGCGTATCCAGCCCTTCAAAGAAAGTATGAACGATCGGATAAAGATCAAAATCGGGCGAGAAGAGTATCAAAGCGCCTTTTTCGAGATGCAGATTGATATTCGATTTGAAAACAATGGGTCCCGTAAACCAAACGCCGGATGGCACATTAAGCGTCCCGCCTCCCTTCGCGGCAAGCGCGGACATGGCTTTCTCAAACGCTTCCGTGTTGAGTGTTACACCGTCGGGGACGCCTCCGAAATCGGTGATGGAGACGCTGTTTTGAGGAAAGACCGGACGGTCAATGACCGGCATTTCAAACGGTAAATTTTTGTATAAATAGGCGTAGCGGCTCTCTGCTTTTGTTACGCAAACCAACAACGCTAAAGAACAGATGTTCAATAAAATTCTTGTATGTCTATTCATGGTTTCTTGTTTTTACGGTGCAAAATTACGGATTATTTCCTTATTATCTGTATATTTTTTGTTCTTTTGTGTGTTTTTTTGTTTTTTTACAATTCTCGTTAAAAAGCAAACCGATCAGCATAAACGTTCCTCTTGTCTAAGGTTCGTTGTCACTGACCGGTTTGGGATTGTAGATACATACTAATTCTCTTCGTTCAAGTTTGAATCAAATGTCATCACCACCATCTCGGGTCTCCGGCTTTACCGTTTCCGGCAAAAGAGCCGTCTTTTATCGTGAAGTTGCCGTTTGCCGGATCCGTAAATAATGCTTCGGCATTGCCGCTGTAAGGAGTAGTACCCGGAACATCCACAATCATCGGGCTTGCTTCGGGAGCGGTAGTAACCAGCCAATCGGTCGTGGCATGGTTGCCTTCGCCTATCAATATGCTTGCCGTACTCATGCGGATACCGCCCTGAAGATTGGGAACGCTTAACTGTCTTACGCTACCCATGATGCTGTTTTTGACTGTAACATTCACCGGTCCGTTATTTCCGGCATCAATGAAGAAGCGAACGGCGGTCGGAGCGGTTCCGTTTGTCCCGACGACATTGTAGAAAGTAACGTTTTCGATTAGGACTTTATCTCCCGACGGCTGTCCGGTTCCGCCGCTAATCCGCATAATTTCCGCATACACCGTGTTAAACGTTGAATTGGTGATGCGAATATCGGGGAATGCCAAAGAAGGTTGGGTACACTGTATTACAGCATAATCCTGGTCGGGCTGACCGCTGCATCTTTCGACAATACAGTTGTTAAATTTAATCAGGTGAATAAACTGGTCTACCGTTTGTGTGCGGACAATGGAGCGTCCGTATTCGGTAATGCGGCAGTTTTCAAAAGAGAGTTCCCTGAGATTGCAACTGTTTGCCGGGATACCTGTTCCTTGATTGATAAAGTAGCCGCCGCCGGTAAAGCCGTCGCCGATAAGTTCCACATTTTCAAAGCGAACGACTTCGCCTGCCGTTCTTCCATTGAAATTGATGCCTGCAGCAGTAAGTTTCGCCTTGGAATTGGGGTCGCCCTTAATCCAGATTCCTCCTGCCGGAATAGCGACTCCGTTAAACGCGGCTTCAAAACCCGGAGGCAATTGGATGATTTTTCCCGCATTGGCGGCAACTGCCGCTTTCAGGTCGGCTCCCAAAGCCAGCGTTACGGTTTCGGGTCCGGCGCCTGTGGTAACGGTTACATTACAGGTGAGCGGCGGAAAACTGTTATCCGCCGTGGCTACGGTAAGAACCGCATTTCCCGCTGCCAACGGAATAACTGTCACAGAAACGCCTGCCGGCAAAATACCGATGATGGCCGGATTGCTTGTTGTCCACACCAATTCCGTATTTTCGGATCCGGCAGGTAGTGTGGCTGTTATCAAACTGCCGCCCAAGGCATTCAGATCCAAACTCAGCGACTCTTTGTCTATGGTCATAACCGGCGTTACGTTCACGACGCAACTGTCCAGAATAATTGCAGAGCCTTCCGGAGCAAATCTGTTTCTTGCGACGGCATAGACTGTTGCCTGACCGACGTCTATCCCTTCCACCACGCCGCTTTGGGTTACATTTAAGATTCCAAAATCGCTTCCCGGACTCAATGTCCACGTGAAAAATTTATCCGTAGCATCTGCCGGCAGTATCGAAGCTTTCAACGGGAATCTTTGACCCATACCTACCGAGATTTCTGTTACCGGCAGACCGTTTTGGTCTGTTATGTCCACGCCTGATACAAGTACGATGTCTTTGGATACCAGCAAGGTACAATATGCTCCCCAACCGCTGCCATCCATGGATTTGGCCCAAATTCTTGTTTCACCTACGGTTAAGGATCTTACCAGACCGTTTTCGTCCACGGAAGCCACATCCCGGTTGCTGCTTGTCCAGATCAGTTCCCTGTTGGAGGCATCTTCCGGCAATATGGAAGCAGTGAGTTGCAACTCTTCGCCGACAAACAAAGTGTACGACATCACATCCAGCGTTACACCGCTAACGGGCACGTAATCATCAACCTGATCGCAGGCAGTTACCGTGCAAAGGACGGCTGCCGCTATAAATACTCCTATCTTCTTGATTGTATTCATTTTCTGTCAATTTTTTTTAATTTACTGGGATAATCTTGAACTCCACCGGGGGTCGCCGATTCCTCTTCTAACAATTTCGTGATTCCGCACTTGAGGCGTGTCCTGATAATATAAACCTTCGGGTACGTCATGTTTATGTCCGAGCGCCGATCCCTTAATGCCGAACGGACGGGGATTGATCATCAATTCCCATGGGGCAAGCGAGGGAAAACCTTCCCTGATTTCCAGCGCTTCGGCTCCTCCGACATTCAGCGCTCCACCCTGGATTCCGGCTCCGGTCGTCTGGTGGTTGAACGGATAGGAGGTGAAAATACCTGTCGCCGTTCCGGGATAAACATTCGTAGAATAATTATCGGCAATATCAAACGATATATTGGCAGGATAGGAACGAATCCTCATTCCGGATTGATAATAATTTGTCGCCAATTCTCCTTCAGCCGGACAAACGATAATCAGGTTCCTTTTGACAGTGAATTTGCTGTTGTTGGGCGGATAGTGCAAACTCACGATCAGTCTGTCGTTGGACGTCACTCCCTGATCCAGAAACGTACAGTTTTCCACCGTTACATCCCAGGAGAAGGGAGCATTGGCAAACGAACCGTTTTCTTCGCCTATAACCGCATGAAACGAACTGTTTACAATGGTGGTGTTGGTAAGTTTGAAGTTTCTAAAGAAATTGGTTCGTCCTGTCGGATCATTATCTCCGGCAATCAGGGAATAACCTCTACCATTCACGTCGTATCCACCACAGTTGTAAATCAAACAGTTATCAATGATAAACTGGTCAACTAACTTACGGTTTGTACCTTGAAAACGGATAAATCCTCGCCCCATGCCCTGGAAGTCGCAATTGCGCAACTCGAAACTTTCGCATTTGAAAGCCATGACCTGAGAATTTTGATTGATGAAATAATTGGCGGCGCCGGTAGTTTTATTATATTTTGCCCGGTTATCGTAGTTATACCAGTTAAGCGCCTCGAATTTGATATTTTCGAGCACAACATCTTCAATCACGACGCTACCCTGTTCTCCCTGTCGCGGCGCTCTGCCGAAACCGAAATTGTTGGCTCTGATATCGTTTACTTTACTGATGTTGCTGTCGTCAATCAATATTTCCGCATCCAAACCCGGTTCCGATATGGCATTGAATCCGAGTCCCATATATACGGTAGGACGGTTATTCGGATCTTCGCCTCGCAGTTTCATCCCTTTGGTCAGATTAACTCCGCCGTTGAGAAAATAGGCTTTTCCCGCCTCCAGAACAAATTCCGTGCCTTCAGCCAACTCGGTATTGTCCATAAAGTTATTCAAAATGGTATCGAGGCGGCAAGCATCATATATTTTCGACAACTCTGCCAAAGTCCGCTCATTTTGTTCTCTCCTCGCGATTTGCGCAGCCGTCAGATTTCCCGACGGGTCAAGGATGGGCTGTGGCGTGTACAATTCGTGTTTAATCGTGATGACCGGCGGTATTCCACCTCTCATACGCATCATTTCCGTATTGTAAAAGGCGTCAAACTGCAGTCCCTGATCCACAAGGGTTGCATTCACGCCGTTTACCATATATTGCACATTGGGAATTAATCCGTTAACATCCACAGATCCGCGTTGCCTGTCTTCTTCGGTCAAGTTTATGCGTACCGGTGCCGGTGTTTCTCCGCTTGCTGTGGCTCCGGTCGTTGTCGGTTCGAGCATGATGTAATCCAGTTTAAACCGTTCACGCCCATCCGGACCTGTTTCTAATTGAAGGAATGGATTTAACGGCTGGTAATTTGGATTTCCCGGTGCAAACATGGGTTGTTCCGTCTTGATCGTTTCCCAATCGGTTACGAACGTAATCGTTGCCGATGTTTCGGCTCTGTTATCATAACCGATGATTTCGGGCAAACCTTCTCTGGGATACATTGTTACGAAGTAGGCATGCGGACGGTCGCTTCCGTCGCCGTAGCCATACCATTCGGAATGGTGCGGATCTTTCTCGTATTCATCCGTCCACAAATTGGCTTCCGTCGGGAAAACGCCTTCTTTCGACAGGGTACGAATCGCAAAGCGGTATTCCATACCGTATTGAAGATTTTCAATCAATAAACTGAGTTGATTGGGGTCGTCAATGATGTAATCCGCAAAATTGTTTTCTTTTGTAAAGGAATCGGGACCGCTGAGCGTCCCTCCCATCATGGCCAGTCTCACTCTCACGTGGTATCCGGCGCAGTCATTGATTCCAAACCACACCAGAGACATCTTGTTGGGGCGAAGTCGTCCCGAAACTCTTCCCGCTTCAATATTCGCTTCGGAGCCATCCAGAAAGCCGGTCTCAGACCACGCAAACATGGTCATGCGTTCTCTGCCGGAAACGTTCTCGTAGGTAGTTTCCCGGTAGTCCACACAGGAATTGAAAATAACGCCCGTAAGACCCGTTAAAAGAAACAGCAAATAATATTTTATTGTCTTCATAGGAAAAATATTTATTGTTTTTATACTACTGTTAAATTAAAAAATCAAGCATCAATATCCGTAATAGTTTGTATATAAACCTTTACTCATCATAATCTCCTGTCTGGGAATCGGCAGGATGTAGCGCACCACCGGCAGCGCGTCCGGGTTAAACAACTGGAAATTAGCCTGTTCGCCTCCGCGAATATAGCCCCTGAGCGAGTAGCAGCATTCGGGTCTCGGGAAGACCTGGTCTTGCATACCCCAGTTGAAATGCACCGCCAGACTCCATCCCGTTCCCGGATTGTTAGGCACGGCATATCTGCCGTCTTCATCCGGCACAAGTCCAATAAAATTCAAAATTGGCAGGCTTGTGTTTTGATACACATTGATATTCGCCGGATTGGCAACAGGCTGGTAATAGAGAATCGTGGGTAGTTTTTCATAAAACTCGGTATTATCGAATCCGGTATTGCCGTTTTTGAAATCGCCCATCTGGTAATAATTCAGAAACGTTTCGTACGCTACTTTTGAATAGAGATTCCATCGTACCAAATCTTTCCAGCGCAGGTTTTCGCCGCCAAACTCCCATTTCCTTTCGTTAAAGATGGCTTGGAAGAACGTCTCTTTTGTGCCGCTTGCCGATTCGATATACTGATCCACGTGAAGAGGGCGATCTGCGGGTGCAAAAGCGCGGTTACGCACCTGTCTCAGCGCCTCTTTGGCTTTTGCTCCGTTTGCGCCCGATACGCCGTTTTCGAGTTCGTTCACGGCTTCGGCATACATCAGCAACACATCTGCATAACGCATATAAGGGAAGTTGATACCGTCGTTGCCCTGGCTGGCGTTTCCCATCGCATTGCCTTGCGTAGCCCACAGTTTCGACCATTTATTGGTGTAGTGCGTAAAGTCGTCCACACTGTTGTCGCTGCTTGAATTGCCGCTTCCGAACGGCACGGGCGTTCCGTTTGCCAGCAGCGCATTATTGGCTGTGGCGTCATTGTATCTCCATATTCCGACCGAAACATCCCTGCGAATATCTCCCGGAGCGAAAGAGTAGCGATAGAAGGCGTTCAGCCGGATGCTGCCCGAACATTCTCCCCAGATATGCGGCGTTAAGCCGGAAATGGAATTGCGGGACGCCACGGGACCGTGTCTGAAACCGATAATTCCGCTTTGACCTCTCACGAACGGCAGTTCGAAGATTGGGTCGTCATTGTTCACAACCAGGTAGTTGCACTCGTTGACGAACACCTCCACAAACGGCAAGGAAAGGCTGTGCGTGCCGGAAGTAATCACCGAATCGGCATAATCCCTGGCAATGGCATAATACGTTGCGTAATCCTGTTCACGCTGCATGGTACCGAATGAAAAGGGATTTGTTTTGTCGGAGCGGAGCGAATATCCGCCGCGGGTCAGTGCAATCCGGGCAATCAGCGCATAACAAAATTCGCGCGATGCGCGTTCTACGCCGTCAGGCAATCCGGCGGCATATTTCATTTTGGGCGCTATCTCGATTAGATCGTCAATCAGTGAACTCAGGATTATGTTCCTGTCTTCGACGGGAACAACAAGTTCTCCACTCTTGAACGAAGGGATTTTAGGGAAGGGGATATCGCCGAAATGAATCACCAAATCATGCATGATCATCGCCCGGAGCGTGATTCCTTCTCCCAGCATCTGCATCAGTTCATCGTCTTCTTCGTCGTAGAGCGAACTGTTCCGGATACCGTCTATCAAAAGATTGGCGCGTTCAACGCCTGTATATCCGGCAGTCCACAAATCGGCAACATTGGTAGAATGAGCCTCTGCGTCGAAACATCTGAAGTCGTTTCCTTCCGTATTTCTCAGCATCGAGTTAAAAGTGGAAAATTCCACATCGCTGTTGAGGGCAAACTGATTCAGGAGTCTTTCTCCGTACAGATTTCCCGTCAGTATGGCGGCATAAACCGAATTTAACACCCGGTCAATTTCCTGTTTGCTCGAATAAACGTATTCTTCGTTAAATTTGGATTCCGATTCTACGTCCAAAAAATCGTTGCAAGACGGAAAGAGCAGCGTCAAGGCGGCAAATATAAATATAATATTTTTTTTCATATTCAATGAATTTATAAATGATTAAAAACTGATATTCAAACCCAATACAAAGTTTTTACTGCGGGGATACTTGTTGTAGTCCACGCTGGGCGTCAGCCCCGACAGTACATCTACTTCGGGGTCGTATCCCGAGTAGTTCGTCCATAAAAACAGATTGTATCCGCTGAAATAGACGCGGAGACGCTCCACGGCAAACTTGCGGGTAAGTTCCTGAGGCAATGTGTAGCCCACGGTAATATCCTGCAAACGCAGGAAAGAGCCGTCTTCAACAAAATAATCGAACGTAACCCGTTTGGTAATGTCTCTCGGATTCCAGAGCGTTCTGCCGGCATTCATTTCCTGCAAACCCACCCAGCTAAAATTGACCCGATCCTGGGCGGCAAAAAGTTCCGGTCTTTCCGGGTCAAACTCGCCGGCATAACGCCAGCGCTGATCCGAACCAAATTCGGGTATTGAATTGTAGAATTTATTTTGATTGTCCTGAAGCGACGACAATTCGTATTTATTGGCATTCAGCACGTCGAAATCATACATGAAGGTGAAGTGCAGGGAGAGGTCAAAATTCTTGTAACCGCCGTCGAAACCGAAACCGCCGTTGAATCGGGGAGTCGTGTTACCGATCACCACCCGGTCAAATTCGTTGATGACGTT
Source organism: Tannerella sp. (assembly GCA_031277235.1). GTDB lineage: Bacteria > Bacteroidota > Bacteroidia > Bacteroidales > Tannerellaceae > Tannerella. The sequence goes on along the minus strand of JAITMT010000509.1, from coordinate 17,781 downwards.
AAAGTCTTCCTCGCCGCCCCGGAAGTTGGTGAAGTTCTTGAACTTGGGACGACCCGGCGCCGTTCCGAACAAAGCGTCGGAATTGACAAGATTGTCATCTTTCCGCTGATCATACCAGGTGTTACCCGGTATAAGTCCGTTGGGACCTAAATTAAAATCGTCGTAAGTATAAATTCCGTCCAGTACAAAACCGTAGATGAGTCCCACATCGTCGCCTACTCTCAAACTGAAGTCATTGGCGTAATCGCTTTCCCAATTGTCATCCGTGAACCAGAGTTCCCTTTCATCGCCGTTCAATTTGTCAATGGTTCTCCGGTTGAAACCCACGTTGAAGTTGGCGTTCAAATAAAAGTCGCTTCCTTGAATAATATTGCCGTCAATGGTTAAATCCCAGCCCTTGCTGGTTACCTGGGCAATGTTTTGCATTTGTTTGGCGTATCCCGCACCGGTGGGGATATTACTGTCATACAGCAGGTCTCTCACCGTATTCAGGTAAACTTCCGGCGTGATTCTCAAGCGGTCGTTGAAAAGGTTGATATCCAGCGCTAAATTGCGGTTCACAGCCGTTTCCCATTTGATGCGGGGATTGGGGATGCGATTCCCGCCCGTATTGACGTAGTAAGGAGCGCCGGCAGGATTCCGTTCGCCGAATCCCGGACCTACGCTGTTGGCAGCCAGATTGTACTGATAGCGCCACATGTCGTCGTCAATACGGTTGTTACCGGTCATACCGATGCCGGCTCTGATTTTCAGGAACGAAATAATGTCTTGATCCTGCATGAAATCTTCCTTTGAAACAACCCATCCTCCCGAAACGGCGGGAAAGTATCCCCATCTGTATTCCGGAGCGAATTTGGTGGAAGCGTCGGCGCTGAAAGTAGCCTGCAACAGGTATTTGCCGTCGTAGTTATAGGCTGCCTGCCCGAAATACCGCAACGTGCGGTCGGGTGAATCAATAAACGAATAGGGCTTTTGCCATTGCTCGCCCAACGCCATGTTTTGGATGGCTTTTTCCGCCGTTATGTCATACGGGAAGTAACGGGCGTTTTGTCTCCATTCGCGTCCCTGCATGTGTCTCATCTCTGTTCCGGCAAGAAATGTAAAATTGTGCTTCTCTTTTGTTGTGAAGTTGTAGTCGAGCACATTTTGCCAGGTCCACTCGTTCCGTTTTCCGGTTTCAATCTGGGCAAGCGGCAGGAAATTGTTTCTTTTACCTTCGCCGGATACGGGTCCCCAAAATTCATTGTTGTCCGAATAACGGAAACCCAGCATTCCCATCGTACGGAAGGTAAGTCCCTTGATGATATTCCATTCAATGGCAGCCTGGTTGATGATTTCGTTGATATCTTCCAGCCTGTAATTTTGCTTGATATTGTCTCTCGGATTTTCGTACAGGAAAATCTCCTCTTCATTCGGGTCAAGAATACCCTCCTTATAATATCCGAAATCGCGCAAACCGTTGGTGGGACGATAACGCAACACCTGGACAATGCCTCCGTCGCCGACGTTCGTTCCGGCGCCTGTGTTGCGGCGGAAATTGAGACGTGGATTCAGCAAGATTTTGAGGGTTGGAGATACCTCTATGTTCAGTTTGGTATTGACGCTCGTGCGCATCACACCCGTATTTTCCAACAATCCCGTCTCGTCGTTGTGCGTGATACTCGTGTTGAATTTGATTTTTTCGCTTCCGCCGCCGATGGTCAGGTTGTGCATGAAACTCAACGGATTGCTGCCCATAATCTCTTTTTGCCAGTTGTTACCCGTGTAACCCTTGTAAAGATCCATATCGTGCGTGCTGCCGAAGTTTTTCTGGAACGCACGCCTGTTGTCCGAATCCAATTGACCAACCGCATCCACCTGCAACAAGATAAATTCATAAGGATCCAGCACTTCCAGAGGACGGGCAAGCGATCGCATCTGCGTGAAATGGTTGTAGTTCACCGATATTCTGCCTTCTTTTGCCGCCCTGGTTGTTACAATCACAACGCCGTTACCTCCGCGGGCGCCATAGATTGCCGTTAGCGAGGCGTCTTTCAGGATGTCAATAGACAGAATGTCGGTCGGCGGAATGTTGTTGATATTATCCGCCGGAAAACCGTCAACGATGTAGAGCGGCTGGTTACTCTGCGTAATGGACGTGCCTCCGCGGATACGGATGTTAACTTCCGCTCCCGGCTCGCCGTCCACGGTCGTTACCATCACGCCGGCAACCCGTCCGGACAGGGCTTCGGCAGCCGAGGCAACCGGAACACGCTCCAGCGTGATACCCGAAACGGAACCGACCGAACCCGTCAGATTGGCTCTGATCTGACTGCCATAGCCGGTTACAACCACCTCGTCCAAAGCATTCGCAGATTCTACCATAATAATGTCGAAACTGAGCCTGTTGCCCACCGCGTGTTCCTGCGTTTCGTGTCCTATATAGGAGAATTGCAGGACAGCATTCTCGCCGGACACATTCAGGGTAAACTTGCCGTCCACATCGGTCATGGTCCCCCGTCCGGGCTCACTCTTTATCGCTACGGTTACGCCCGGAAGCGTCTCGCCGGCTTGATCAACAACCGTTCCCGTTACCGTAATTTGCTGTGCATAAACGGATACACTCAGCAACATACCTGCCATTGTGAAAAGGCAGATTTTTAATTTTTGTTTTAGGAATGTGATATTATCCATAGATTATAGATTTATGAAAATTTTTGCAAAATTACAACGATGCGGTTTCAGGCAGTTGCAAATTTTATTCAAAATTGTACACTATTTACTCGGTAATGCGTTTTTCTTATTTTTATTGGGATGTTATGACGGGATTTACGCTGTGTCGGATTAAAAAATATACAAATAAAAACAAATAATATATTGTCTGTAATACTTTTCTTCCCTATCTTTGCAACGTTTTCATAAATGTTATGCCAGATGTTTCATTTTCTTAAAACTGTAAAACATAAATATAAAGTTTCTAATGAACACAGGATTAATGTCTTTACAATCCTGCGTATCATTGTCTTCCTATGCCTCGCAAATCCAGTATTCCCGCAAGGCATGTTCATTGTCAGGCATTACGATATGGGCGACGGGCTGGCGTATAATGTGAACAAAAATATCCTCCAGGATCAAAAGGGATTCATCTGGCTTGCCACCTGGAACGGTATTGACAGGTTTGACGGATACACTTTCCGGAATTTCAAATCATACCCCGACGATAAGGTAAAGTTGAACAATAACCGTATAGAAGGGCTGCATCTCAATTCGGAAGGCAATCTTTGGGTACGGACTTACGATCGTCAACTTTTCCTTTTCAACCGGGAAACGGAAACATTCGAAAATCCCTTTACGGAAAAACATCAACCGCTGATAAGAGACATGAAAAGTCTCGATAACGGGATTACATATATAATTACGGAAAGTGACGATTTATATCGAATTGACGACCGCCAATATCGGCAGCCGGACGGCATCCGCTTTTTCGGACGCGCCAACAATCCCAATCTGGGCAATACCATTTACGAGATATTTTTAGACGGTGACGGCGATGAATGGATTTTGAGCGACAGGGGTATTATCCTTGAAGGCAGGAAAAAAGTAAACAGCAATATCCCTTTCCGCTACATCACGGAAGCAGGCGGCATCGTCTATCTCGCGTCGCAAAACGGCTATCTGGCGACATACAATGAAAACGGACAACTGACACCGTTCAATCTGCCCTTCAAATTCGACCGCATCAACCGCCTGAAAAAACTGAACGAAGAACAGATAGCCATCATAACCCCGAAAATCATTGTCATATACCATACAAAAGACAAAACGACGCAACATTTTTCTCCGCCCGAAGGACAGCAATTTCTCAGTTCCGAAAGCCTGTTTTTAGACGGCAAAGGAGTTATATGGACGTTTGCTTCGGGGAGAAATATGATCTGTTATAATACAGCGAACGGTGAACGGACTGTCCTGGATTATCCCGACTTATCGGATTTTCAATTGACAGGAGGCAATACCCCGGTCATTCACGAAGACGAACACGGGGAAATATGGATTTTTTTCCGGGAAGGTATTCTCTGTACATACAACGCCGACAGGAGACAGTTGGAAATCGCCCGCTATTACGATTCAGAGGGCAATTTGAGAAATTATACGGCTCAGTTGAGAGGTTTTCTGATTGACACGCACCATAATCTGTGGATATGCACGAGAGACGGTGTGGATCATCTTTCGTTCTACAAAAAGACATACGACCTTATCGGGAACTCTCCCGACGAAGAAGTGAGGGGCATATTCCAGGATACATACAACCGGCTCTGGCTGGGAGTAAAAAACGGTAAAATTGAACTGTATGACAGGGAATACAACCATATCGGCAATTTGAATGGCAAAGGCAGAATAGTACAGGATAACGGGGCTGTTTTCGGTGCGACCGTTTACTGTTTTTACCGGGATGATGAAGGCAATATCTGGATAGGCTCGCGGGACAGGGGATTATTTGTGTTGCAACCCCAAAATGAACGGGAATACCGTGTTACCCAATATCAGCCGACGGACGACCCGTACAGTATCAGTTCGCTTTCCGTATATTCCATTTTGCAGGATTCGCAAAAACGGATGTGGATCGGCTGCTGGGGCGGCGGCATCAATTTAGTGGAAAAAGACAGCGTCGGCAACTTGCAGTTTATACACGCCGGCAACAGGCTGAAAAACTATCCGGTCGAACAGTGCGGAATGGTACGGTATGTTTACCAGTCGAAAAACGGTACTCTGATGTTAGGCACCACCACCGGACTGATTACCTTTTCAAGCCGGTTCGATTCGCCGGAAGAAATCACCTTTTTCTACAACTTTTGCACGGCAGACCGTTCCGACTGTCTGAGCAACGGCAATATACTGTATATTTTTCAGGACAAAAACGAAAATATCTATGTCTCCACGTTCAGCGGCGGGGTGAATATTACTTCCGATTCGCCCGAATTGCTTTCGGAAGAAATCCATTTTCAAAACCTGAACAAAACCAACGGACTTGCTTCCGACCTTTCATTGTCGGTAATTGAAGACTGGGAGGGATTCATCTGGATTGTCTCGGTTGATGCCCTCAACCGGTTTAACCCCGCGACAGGACATTTTGACCGCTTTGACAGGGAAAATCTCAGCATATCGCCCGTAATAAGTGAAGCCGCTCCGATTATCAATCATTCCGGAAATCTGATTTTCGGTACTGCCAAAGGAGCCATACAGATGTTTACCTCGCAGATTCAACCCGGTTCCTTTGTTCCGCCCATTGTATTTACCGATATAAGCGTACAGGGCAAAAACATTCCAAACGGACAAAAAATGTTGAACCGGGAGGCGCTTACCCTTTCGAAAAACGAACGCAACATCGCCATTTCGTTTTCATCCCTGGATTATTCCAATCCCAATTCCATTCATTACGCATACCGCTTGCAGGATTCCGAAAGCGACTGGGTTTACACCGGAAAAAACCGGACGGCGAGTTTTATTGATTTGCCTGCCGGAAATCATGTCTTTCAGGTGAAATCCACCAACAGTGACGGTATCTGGGTGGATAATATTGTTTCGCTACCCATTTATGTTGTTCCCACGTTTTGGGAAACGGGTTTTGCATGGATCATTTATGCCGGAGGATTTCTGCTGTTTGTCCTGCTGGTGATTCTGATTGTTACCCATATTTTCAAATTGCGTAAACAGGTTGATTTTGAACAGGAACTGACCCGGCTGAAAATTAAATTCTTTACCGATGTTTCGCATGAACTCCGTACTCCGCTAACGCTGATTGCCAATCCGATAGAAGAGGTGCTGAGCAACGAATCGCTGTCCGAAAACGGCAGGGAATACATGAATACCGCCAAGCAGAATACAGAACGAATGTTGCGATTGATCAACCAGATTCTGGATTTCAGGAAAATTCAGAACAACAAAATGAAGGTGAAACTCGAACAGACGGACATTTTTGCGCTGATGGAAAAAGTTTTTCACAGTTTTTCCACCCTGGCAAACAGGAAACAAATCCGTTACACTTTTGAAAGAACAGAAAAGTTCCGTGAAATATATGCCGATACCGATAAGGTGGAAAAGATACTGTTCAATCTTCTGTCGAATGCGTTCAAATACACGCCTGACGGTCGCAGCATAACGCTGATTTCCGGGATTGACAAAAACGGACTGTTCATTCGGGTAAAAGACGAAGGTTCGGGATTCGACATGCAAAAGATGGAACGCCTGTTTAAACGCTTTGAAACGGACAGCGACACCAATCCGAGCATATCGTCGGGTATCGGTCTGTCGCTGGTGAAGGAACTGGTAAACCTGCTGCACGGAAGTATTGATGTGGAAAGCGTAAAAGATGCAGGAAGCACATTTTCGGTAAGACTCCCCATCGGATATGAAGAATTTTCCGGTGACCCGAATGTGGAATTGATATTGAATGACAGCGGCGAAGCAGAGGCAGAGGAGGAGACCGTTGAACATGAGAGCGGAGAGACCTGCATTCTCGTCATTGAAGACAATGAAGAACTGCGCCATTTCATCAAAAATATCCTGAGCAAGGAATATAAGGTGCTGGAAGCCGCAAACGGAAAGGAAGGCTTGGATATGACGCTGAAAAAGTTTCCGGATATTGTTGTCAGCGACATCATGATGCCCGAAATGGACGGGGTGGAATATTTGAATGCCGTCAAGAAAAACCATGACATTTCACATATTCCCGTCATTCTGCTTACGGCAAAATCCTCGATTGACGACCGGATAAGGGGAATAGAATATGGCGCCGACGATTATATCACGAAACCTTTCAATTCCGCTTACCTGAAGACAAAAATAGCAACCTTGCTCAAACAGCGCGAATTGCTCAGGGAGTATTATTTATCGAAAGGAGGAGAAGGGTTCAATATCCGGATACACGACAACAATTGGGAACCTTCCATGCCCAAAATTACCAACTACGACGATGAATTTATCACCAAAGTCATTCAAGTCATCGAAAACAATATTGACGATTCCGAATTTAGAATCGAGACCATCGCTGAAAATTTGAACATGAGCCGTCCGGTATTTTACCGGAAAATAAAGGCAATTATGGGTTTATCGCCCATTGATTTTGTAAAAAAGATACGGATTAAACGGGCAGTTCAGTTACTGGAAACCAAACGGTTCACCGTAGCCGAAGTGGCTTACCAAAGCGGTTTCAACACGCCGCAATACATGAGCAAAATATTCAGGGAACTTACGGGTTACGCACCTACAAAATACCTTCAAAACCGGCAAGAGAACGGAGAAAAAACAGAGAAACCGTATCAAAATGCAAATTGAGAATAGAGGAATTAATATTTCGATTTACAAAACCATGCGTGGTTCAGGATAAGGGGCTTTGGATGCAGGAGGCTGTTGCACCCCTGGAGTTTGGGAATAGAAAATAATTCACTGATTATAAAATATTTATGCGATTTCAACTATTATATGAAAAATAAATATCCGAATTATTGTTTAATATATTGAAAGATAAAATCGGAATATGTGTCAGTATATTGAATAATAATTTGTATCTTTGTCCCCAAATTGGATAAAAGAAACTATGGATAAAGAAATTATTAAGCGTATTATTATTGAAAAGCAGGCTGAAATATCTGCAATCGAGCTGGTTAGACGACCGCTTGAACTGGAACAGACTGCAAATTATGTTTTTATAGGGCTTCGACGGGCGGGAAAGTCCTATCTGATGGTTCAACACATCCAAAACTTGATTGCAGCGGGAGAAATAACCATGGAAAACGTGTTGTACGTTAATTTTGAAGATGAACGTATTGCGTCCATTCAGGCAAAGGATTTGGGCTTGCTGCTTGAGGCATACGCTGAAATTTTCGACGGGAAACCGATTGTCTTTCTGGACGAAATTCAAAATATTGAGGGTTGGGAAAAATTTACCCGCCGTCTTGCCGACAGTAAATATCGTGTTTTTGTTACCGGCAGTAATGCCCGAATGTTGAGCAGAGATGTGCATACTACGCTTGGCGGACGTTTCCTTTTCCATGAAGTTTATCCGTTTTCATTTACCGAATATTTGAAATTCCATGGAATCGAGTTGAAAAAAAATTGGGAGTATGGTGAAATACGCATGCGGGCAGTTAAACTGTTTACGAATTATTTCCGTTTTGGCGGTTTTGCCGAAATTTTTACCATCAACGATAAGCGTGCATGGCTAAATTCACTGTATCAAAAAATCCTGCTTGGGGATATTGTTGCCCGAAATGAAATCCGCAATGAAAACGCTATTCGGGTACTGGTAAAAAAAATTGCCGAAAGTGTCATGCAGCCAATGGCGCTGTCGCGTTTAAACAACATCATAAACTCAACCGGCGTAACTGTTTCGCGCAATACTCTGACCGATTATTTACAATATCTGAATGATGCGTACTTGACGTTCGGGATTTCCAATTATTCCGGTAAATTTTCAGAAAAAGAGACTTTCAAGAAACGTTATTTCCCGGATAACGGGCTTTTAAATATTTTTTTGATTGACAGCGATACTAAACTGTTGGAAAATCTTGTAGCCATCGCATTAAAGAAAAAATATGGTGAAGACTTGTTTTTTTACAATAAAAACGTCGAAGTGGATTTTCTGCTGCCTGAACGGCAAATGGCAATTCAGGCATGTTATTCCTTACATGATTCCGATACCCGTAAACGCGAAATTAATGCTTTAATACTGATTTCAAAACATCTGAAAATGAAAAGATACCTGATAATCACCAAAGACGAAGAAGAAACGATTACCGCAGAAGGGATTGTTATTGAAGTAATTCCCGTTTGGAAATGGCTTTCGGCTGAAAATTGATTTTATCTCCGAAAAAAAACTTTCATCACTTTCCCGTTCAACTTGTCCACAATCGAAAAGTCTTTTTTTGATATAAACTTCCGTTACGGAATGGATGGATAAACGGATGAACGTTATGAACCGGCATAAATCAATTGAACAACTACACTCTAAAAACTACACTCTAAATTACATTTTGATGCGGTTACTCCTGCAAAAAATCAAATAATGTACAATTTTGAATAAATTTTGCATGTGCCTGAAATTGATCGGCAGTATTTTTGCAGCGATTATTTAACAGTGAAAAACAATTGAAAAATGAAAAAGAGATTATCATTAAAGTCTTTATGTATGTGGTGCTGTCTGGCGACATCGTCGTTTTTTACGAATCTGCCGGCTCAGGAAATCACAACTGTATGGGTTACTTTTTCCGGAACTTATGATGCGAAAACGTTTAACAGAACGACTCTTTCCCCCATTCAAACGAATTGTCCCGGATTTAGCAGCGATGACTATAACACCGCCGTGTCGGAAATTACCGGAGGACTTGCTTCCCGAATCTTCAAAATAGGAGACACATTCAATATTCCGGAAGGATATGCGGCTACCGAAATTACAATTTATGGCTGGCCCCGCAATGAAGGTTCCACTTACATCAAACAACTTGTTATTGACCCAAAAACAACAGACTGGACTGAAACGACATCTCCGTATGTGTTCGCGGATTGTGGCGCCGCGGTTAACGCCACAAACCGCACAAAGGACAACTGTTCTGTTCATAAGATAGCCGGAATTTCCGAAGAGAACCCGGTAACAGGTTCTTTCGCTACGCCGGTATCAAGAGAAACGCACGCCTTTTACAAAATTGTGTTGAAAAAAACCGGTTTAACGCCGGAACCGATACCCGCATTTCCCGGAGCCGAAGGTGGCGGCATGCATGCTACCGGCGGACGCGGGGGCACTGTATATTATGTTAATACACTGGAAGATAACAATACGGGAAATACCTCCACACGGGAAGGTTCCTTGCGGTGGGCTATCAATCAGACGGGCAAACGCACCATCCTGTTCAAAGTATCGGGAAACATCGTTCTGAACAGTCGGCTGTCCATCAGAAACGGCGATGTAACCATTGCCGGTCAAACGGCTCCCGGAGACGGAATTTGTCTTGCGGGATACGATGTTACCGTAGATGCGAGCAACGTGGTCATTCGCTATATGCGGTTTCGCATGGGCGACCTGAACAATGTTCAAAGCGATGCCATCTGGGGACGTTATCAGAATCGCGTCATCCTTGACCATTGCAGCATGAGTTGGAGTGTTGACGAATGTGCCTCGTTCTATGAAAATGAAGATTTTACGATGCAATGGTGCATTCTTTCCGAAAGTCTGCGCATATCGAAGCACGATAAGGGCGCACATGGATACGGCGGTATATGGGGCGGCAAAAACGCCTCGTTTCATCACAATCTTTTGGCACATCACGACAGTAGAAACCCGCGCTTCGCCGCTTATACGGACAACCGGGCGGAAGGATTGGTTGATTTTCGCAACAATGTTATTTATAACTGGGGCGGCAACAGTGGCTATGGCGGCGAAGGCGGACGCTACAATATGGTGAACAATTATTATCAACCCGGTCCGGCAAGCAGCAACAAGGAGCGCATAGTAGCCCCCGATCCCGACCAGACGATTGATCCGCAGACCGGTCAACCGACAGGCATACACGGTGTGTTTTATGTGGCAGGTAATGTGATGATGAATACCGACGGTACGGTCAATACCGCAATAACCGGCGATAACTGGCGGGGAGTTCATCCCAACTCCAAGATACCGAACGGAATCGTAGCCGTGAAATCCGACATGGAATATGAATATGCACCCGTAACCACGCACACAGCCCAAAAAGCCTACCAATCGGTACTCGACCATGTCGGCGCAAGTTTCAGCCGCGATGTTATTGATAAGAGAGTAATCAACGAAGTCCGAAACCGTTTGACCCCCGTACGCGCGTCGGGAAACGGTGGCACCAGAGCGGGACTGATTGATTCGCAAGCCGACGTGGGAGGATGGTGTGAACTGGAAAGTTTGCCCGCACCGCCCGATACGGACAGGGACGGGATGCCCGACGAATGGGAAACAGCCAATGGATTGAATCGGAACGACCCGTCCGACGGGATAGAGAAGAGCCTTTCGGGAGGAACTTATACAAACCTCGAAGTATATTTGAATGGTCTGGTTGAACATATTACCGTTGCCCAAAATGCGGAAGGCTCTACCGGTAACCTCCATTCAAAAACGGAAAGTACGGTTTCTGCCTATACATCGGGAAATACATTGTTCTTGAATAATTTACGGGACTGTCGTGTAGATGTTTATACCATAAGCGGAATACTCGTAACGCAAAAAAAAGGACTGGAAGGAAAAACTGCAATTGATTTGCCTCCCGGAATTTTTATAGTCAGAATCATTTCAAAAGATCATTCGGAAAGTTTCAAAATTATAATTTAGGATTGGATATTGATACGGATTCATTGGGAATAGGACAAGGGAGAACGGAAATTTTTTCATCATCCGTTCATATCTTGCCGGGTGCATTGTTTCCGTTACGTTTCCTGCCTGAACCTTGATTTTATCGGGATTTTCTTGATTCGCTTGCGCCGGTTTGTAATCGGTGTGTTGAATAAAGGGATACGCACCGATTGCAAATCGGCGCGGGCAGGGAGCAAATTTTGGTTTCCATGTCATTTCGTTCGGTGCTGTCGCGGATTTGTAATCCGTGCCGTTCAACATAGAATTAATTGATAATTGCCAATCATCAAATCTTCAAACCTTTCCCCGTTTACCCGCTTTTTTGCAGTTGCTCCGGTAAAAAATCAAATAATGTACAATTTTGAATAAATTTTGCATTCATCTGAAATGGTTTGGCGGTACTTTTGCCGCATCATTCAACGTTAAAAACATCATAATATCATGAAACATTTCAAAAAGTATTATCCGGCAATAATTGCGGCATTGTTCACAGTAAATACAGGTTATGCCGGCGAAAAGGATTATTCGTATCATTATCTCTACGAAAATCTTCCGTTCGAGATGCCCCAAGTGGAAAAACCGGTATTTCCCGACCGGAGTGCAAAACTCACGGAATATGGCGGCATCCCCGACGGAGTAACGCTCAACACGGATGCATTCGCCAAAGCGATAAACGCGCTGTCGGAAAAAGGCGGCGGAACACTGATTGTTCCGTCGGGAATCTGGCACACGGGTCCCATTGCCCTGAAATCGAACATCCGTCTTCATTTGGAACGCGGCGCACTGATACTGTTCACTGCCGACCGCGACGCCTATCCCGTTATTGAAACGAGTTTTGAAGGACAGAGCACCCGCAAAGCTCAATCGCCCATTTCGGGACGCAACCTGGAAAACATCGCCATTACGGGAGAAGGCGCCATTAACGGTTCGGGCGAAACCTGGCGACCGCTGAAAAAAGCCAAAGTTTCCGACGGACACTGGCAGCAGGTAATAAACTCAGGCGGCGTTTTAAAAGATCCCGGCTATTGGGTTCCTTCCGAAAGCGCGGAATTTATGCGTCCTGTCATGATTAGTTTTATTGAATGTAAAAACATATTGCTTCAAGGCGTTTTGTTTGAAAATTCTCCGGCGTGGAATATTCATCCCCTGATGTGTGAAAATCTGATTATAGACGGTATCTTTGTACGCAATCCGTCGTATGCTCAAAACGGTGACGGTCTGGATATTGAATCGTGTAAAAATGTAATTGTCGTAAACACGACATTGGACGTTGGCGACGATGCCATTTGCCTGAAATCGGGCAAGGATGAACAGGGAAGAAAACGCGGTAAGCCAACAGAAAATGTGATTGTAGATAATTGCCGGGTATTCAAGGGACATGGTGGATTCGTGGTGGGCAGTGAAATGTCGGGCGGCGTGAAAAACATTTCCGTCTCCAACTGTCAGTTCATGGGAACGGACGTCGGACTGCGTTTCAAAAGCGCACGCGGACGCGGAGGCGTCGTTGAAAATATTTTTATTAATAACATCAATATGTTTAATATCGTGAACGAGCCCTTGCTATTCGACCTGTATTATTTTACCCGAAAAACGGATGAAATTCCCGTTGCCGACGAAACAACGCCGGTGTTCAAAGATATCTATATCAAGGATATTGTTTCGCGAAATTCAAACAAAGCCATGTTTTTCAACGGCTTGCCCGAAATGAACATCACGAATATCAACGTGGAGAATGCCTTTATTACATCAAAATTCGGCGCCGAACTGTCTGAAGCCGAAAATATAAAATTGAAAAATGTAACAGTCGCTCCGGACGAAGGAGCCGCACTGATCCTGAACAATATAAAAAATGCGGTATTCGATCATTTTTCTGCTCCCGACAGTTTGAAAACCATCGTAAAAATTACGGGGAATCGCAATAGCAATATCCGATTGCCCGGAAATATTGATAAAAAGAAAATAATCTTATGAAAGGTATATTTATTGTTTTTCTATCCGTTTTCTTCATCGTTCCGGGATTTTCGCAGGATGTTCTTCCCGCTTTCCCCGGAGCCGAAGGCTTTGGACGATACGCTACCGGAGGGCGCGGAGGCGTAGTATATCACGTAACCACGCTGGAAGACGGCGACGAGCCGGGCACCTTCCGCCATGCCGTTGCGCAGAAAGGAGCGCGCACGATAGTATTCGACGTGGCAGGAACCATTTTCCTGAACAGCGCCCTGCGAATCAAAAACGGAGACCTGACTATTGCCGGACAGACAGCGTCCGGACAGGGGATTTGCATTGCCCGTTATCCGGTTTCGGTGAATGCTGATAACGTGATTGTTCGCTACATGCGTTTTCGCGTGGGTAATGAAGGCGGAGGCGAACCGGACGGATTCGGAGGTTCCGAAAACCGGAATGTCATCATTGACCATTGTTCCATCAGTTGGTCGGTGGACGAATGCTGTACGTTCTATGGAGGCGAAAACGTAACGGTGCAGTGGTGTCTGATTTCCGAAAGCCTTCGCACAGCCGGACACAGCAAAGGACAACATGGTTACGGAGCCATTGTAGGCGGACACAAGTCTTCATTTCACCATAATCTGATGGCGCATCACGAAAGCCGTATGCCGCGTTTGGGTCCTCACGTTTCGACGCAGGAACGCGAGTATGTGGATATGCGCAACAACGTTTTCTATAACTGGGCGGGCGCCGGATGTTACGGCGGCGAAGGGATGAAAGTGAATATCGTCAATAATTATTATAAACCCGGTCCGGCAACGCCTAAAGACAGTCGCGTCGGCTACCGTATTGCCGCTATCGGCGTACGCACGACCACTTATGTGACCGGACGGAACGGACAGCCCAACGGGTGGAAACCCATGGAACATGTTTGGGGCAGGTTTTATGTGGACGGCAACTTTGTGGAAGGACATCCGGACGTAACGAAAGATAACTGGACGAAAGGCATCTATGAACAGATTGACAATCGATCCAATGACAATACTTTTACGGATCAGACGAAAAAAGAAATACGACTCGACACTCCTATGGAAACGGACGCAGTAACGACGCATACCGCCGAAGAAGCGTTCAAGTTAGTCGTCGAATACGCCGGATGCTCCAAGCAGCGCGACGCCATTGATGCGCGTATTGCCGAAGAAACGAAAAACGGAACGGCTACGTATTTCGGCAGCATATCTTCAGACGCCAAAAGTAAACCCGGACTGATAGACGTACCCGATGACGTGAAACCGGCAGGCGCTACAAGTGCGTGGCCAACGTTAAGCGACGGCGGCGTCAGTCCTGAACAACTGAAAGATTCCGACGGCGACGGCATGCCCGACCGGTGGGAAATCGAAAATAAACTGAATCCTCACGATGGTTCCGACGGCAATGCCGTAACATGGAGTAAAACAGGATATACCCATCTGGAAATATATTTAAATGGTCTGTTAATGAAAAATTAGATGGTAGAAACGACAATAAAAATAGATAAATTTTTACTGATCGGTTTTATGTTTTCTCTTTTTATCGTCAGTTGCCAAAATGAGAAAATTGATGTATCGGAAATTCCCGCGAAGGGGTTTCGTAGCGAACGTCCGGCAAGGATATGGGAAGAATCTCTGGTTACGGGAAATGGAACGATGGGAGTGATGGTTGCCGGAAGACCTTACAGCGAATCTATCGTCTTCAATCATGCTCTTTTGTATTTACCTCTGTATGCTCCGTTAAAACCGGTTAGTCAGGGGATACACCTGGAGGAAATACGTCAAATGATGCTGAAAGGACAGTATGACGAAGCGTCCCGCTTTATCGTAGATCTTTCACATCGGGAAGGATACGGCAGAAAGCGGGCTACGGATCCGTTTATTCCCGCTTTCCGATTGCATATCAACAGCGATTCTTGCGAAATTAAAAATTATGCACGGACAGTGGATTTCACAACCGGGGAAGTTGAAGTAAAATATGAAAACGAAAAAGGTCTATTCAGTAGAAAAATTTTCATTTCCAGACCGGATAATGTGGTGGTGATCCGAATGTGTTCAAATGCCGGCGCGCCTATAAACGCCAGCCTTAATTTATCGCAAATTACGACTTATGATCAGGGTAGACTCGTAAAATTCGAGATGGATTCGACGTTTTTTATTTCCAAAATCGAATCGGAAGCGAGAGGAAAAGAACTCGTTTTCAGGGCTTGGTATAAACATCCCTGGGAAGGTAGTTTCAAAGGCTACGAAGGAGTTATCAAAATAATAAAATCCGATGGAGAAATGAGTGTAAGATCCGATCGATTAATCATCAAAGGAGCAACCGATGTTTTATTATTCGCTCGTGTTGAACCATCCATGAATATGGACGAGTCTCATATCCCTCGGATATTAACCGATTTTGAAACGCTTCCGTCGGATTATAACACGATCCTGAATCCCCATCGCAAGATCCATGAAGATTTATTCAATCGGGTGACACTCGATTTGGAGGCTTCGAAGCAAGATCGCAGCAAGTCTTCCGAAGAATTGCTAGCATTGGGAGGAGACAATCCAGCCTTGATCGAAAGGATTTTCAACGCAGCTCGCTATCATGTGATTTGTGCGACGGGAATTAATCCTCCCAATTTGCAAGGTATTTGGGGCGAAACCATGACTGCCCCCTGGTCGGGAGATTACACCACTAACGGCAATCTGCCTGTAGCTGTTTCCCATTATTTACAGGCAAATACCCCTGAACTGATGCTGCCGTTATTCAATCGTCTCGAATCGTTTATGGACGAATTCAAGATGAATGCCCAAGAATTATTCGGTTGCCGGGGTATTCACGTCCCATCCCGATTCAGTACGCACGGATTGAACAACCATTTCGACGCCACCTGGCCGATGACTTTCTGGATTGCGGGAGCTGCATGGTATTCCATGTTTTATTATGATTATTATCTTTATACTCAGGATAGAGACTTTTTACGAAATCGCGCCCTTCCGTTTATGGAGCAATCGGCTTTATTTTATGAAGACTTTTTGACGGAAGGAATAGATGGCAAGTACATTTTTAATCCGTCTTATTCTCCTGAAAATAATCCGATTAACAGTAAAAGCCAGGCCTGCATTAATGCCACGATGGATGTGATGGCTGCTAAAGCTTTACTGCGGGCATTAATCGAAGCGAGCCGCGTATTAGATATTAATTCCAATAAAATACCGGTATGGAAAACGATGTTAAACAAAATGCCGCCTTATGAATTGAATGAAAAAGGAGAAATCCGTGAATGGATGTGGGGAGCGCTTCAAGACAATCACAATCACCGGCACGCATCGCATCTTTTTGGTTTGTATGATCTGCATGATACGGAAATAATGCAAAACGAAGCGCTGATTGAAGGATGCAAGAGGGTCATCGATCGCCGGATGGAAGTCCGACGTCGTGATAATGGAGGCATTATGGCTTTCGGAATGGTGCAATTGGCATTCAATGCGGCTACCCTGGGCGAAGTAGAATCGGCTTACGATATACTTACCTGGCTGGGAAGCAGCTACTGGAACAACAATATGGTTTCGACCCACGATCCGGGGAGAATTTTTAATGTAGATATTTGTGGAGGCTATCCTTCGTTAATCATGAAAATGTTAGTCTATTCAGAACCCGGATTGATTTCTCTGTTGCCCTGTATGCCGGAGCAGTGGAAAAAAGGAAGCATCCGTGGAGTAGCTTTACGAGGTGGTATTATCATTGAAAAATTAAAATGGGACGGTCGTAAAACGGAGCTAAAATTACGGGCAAAAAATGATCAGACTGTGAGGATCAAATTACGCGGACAGGAAATAAAAGAAATAAATCTGAAATCCGGACAGCCGGTTGAACTTGAAAATAATTAAAATGAATGCAACAGTGAAAAAAGTACTTTTATTTTTATCGGGATTCTTCCTTGTTCTTAACCTAACGGTTGACGGACAAAAGAATCGAGGTGACCGTCTTCCTTTTGATGCAGTCGTAGATATATCGGGATCGGGAAGCTACACTTCCGTTCAGGCGGCAGTGGATGCAGCTCCCGAAAACAGGACGTCGCCCTGGCGTATTTTCATTAAAAACGGCTCCTACAAAGAGACTGTTTTCATTCCCGAAAATAAGCCGTTCATCCATCTGATCGGTCAGAATAAGGAAAAAACCGTTATACACGAGAAATTGCATGTGGGAGCGCTTCCGAATCCGGAATCAAAATGGTATAAAAATGATTCGGCGGCTTGGATATCCTCGATTCACAATCCGCAGTCGCCTGCCTACCGAAAGCAGGGTAGCGTTGTCAGAGTGGACGCTACGGATTTTTATGCCGAAAATATCTCGTTTGTCAACGATTGGGGCGTTGAAGAGCAGACAGGTCCTCAAGCTCTGGCAATTCATATTAACAATGACCGGTCGGCATTCTACAATTGTAAATTCCGTTCGTTTCAGGATACCTGGAG
>JAITMT010000483.1 GCA_031277235.1 Tannerella sp. | reverse complement strand
CACGAACGGCAGTTGCATCACCAGAGCCGCTTCGCCCATGAAACGCAACGGCGTGAAATAATCGCCGTATTCCGCGCGATAAGCGATATTCGACGCATTATTGCCCGTAACGTTCACTTTCCGAATGTCTTGAAGCGGCAGGAAACCGTAGGCTTCCACACGGAAATGAAACATGTTGCTCAGTTTCAAAACGGGAATAACGCCCGCCGCCGCATAACTGTTCGCCCGAAACGCCTCGTTGAAAGCGATTTTACTGTGCGGCGTAGGCGCAAAGGCTGACGCCTGCAGGATGCTCGCCGTGTAGTTGTCGCTGAATTTCCGCGTGCTGAAAACGGCTTCCGCCATCAATCCGAGATTGAAACGGTGCTGCATGACGGGGTAGTTTTGCCACAAACCTTTCACCTGATACCAGCGGTGCGGCGTTATGTCGGAAAACCGCCTCGCGCCACCCTGACGATAGTCTTCATCCCCGAAAACGTATTGCCCGATCAGAATCTGCTGGCGTCCTTCGGTCGGATACTGTCTGAAATTGAGCGAATTGCGTTCAAAGCGAACGCCCGTATTGACCAGATTGTACCTGCTGGCGTCAAACACCGCGTTGGCAAACGGATTCGACTGAAAATAATAGTCGGTCAGCATACCCACCCCCGCAAACATCTCCAGTTTGGCATTTTTCAACAGCGGAAACCCGTAGCGGAGCCGCGCAAAACGCTCCGTTCTCTTGATGAAGGCAGGCACGACGTCTTCGTAGAAAAGCGACTGGTTTTGCGAATAATTTTTGTTGGAATACGCCATTTTCAGGGCGATGTAACCCGGTTTTCGCGCGGAAAGGAAAAACCGTCCGTCGCCCGCCACGCCGCTGTAGGAGTTGCCGATTTGGAAATTCATGTTGAAATCGGCAGCCGTTTCACCCAGACTCTGGTATTCGAGACCGAGATACAGTTGATTCGCCTGATGCGAAGAGATGTTTCCCCCGATCGAGATATTGATTTCGTCCTTTATTTTCACGTCCAAATAGAGGTCGAAAGATTTCAGTTTCCAGTTGTAAATCGCCGTCGGAATGATTTCCTTAATCTTTGAATACGTGAGCATCCGGAAATAGGCGTTGCGGAAATCGTCCATCGTAAATTCGTCTCCGATGTAGCGCTTGAACTGCGATATGACGTAGGTTTTCTGCTCGTCGCTCACGCCCGTCACAAAAATATTCCTGAAAATCAACGGCGGCAGACTGTCGCGATAGGCTTTCCGCCGTTCATTAACTTCGCTCAGAGGCGCTTCGCGCGGCACGCGGGACTTGACCGAATCCATCATCGCCAGCGTTTTTCGATAGCCCAGTTCCGATATTTCGGCGGCTTTCTGAAAGTCCAGCAGCGTAACGTCCGGCAACCTCACTTCCAGTTTCATGCCTTCCTCTTCGGGAACATAATATTCGGAATATCGCATGATCATCATTTCTATCTGATTGATCGGATTTTCAGACGGTCGCAATCCGCCGCCGCGCACCACCGAGCCGAAAATAAAGTCGGGGTGAAAGTCTTCCTGCATCACGTCAACGGGGAAATTGTTGTAAATCCCGCCGTCGAAAAGCGGTACTCCTCCTTTCCAGATCGGCTTGAAAACAAACGGAAACGTCATCGAAGCCCTCACCGCCTCGCCGAGGTCGCCATTTCGCAGGACAACGGCTTTCTTGCCATAAATGTCGGCGGCAATGCACCTGAACGGCACGAAGAGATTGTCGAAATTCCAGGCGGATTTGGCGGTCGCCTGCGCATACAGTTCGATGAAAGCCTGATTCATCTGCACGGGATTGATCAGATTTCCGGGCAAAATGCCGCTAATCATCGCCGAATCACGCAAGTCCAGCGAAAACCGCATAAATTGCGGAGATTCTTCCGGTTTCTTGTAGAAATAAATGTATTCGTCCTCTACCTTTCCCTTTTGCCAGTAGCCAAATTCGTCCGAAACGAGCAGTTCGAGCATTTCGTCGGGCGTGTATCCCATCGCATACAGACTGCCGACGATCGCGCCGATCGAAGTGCCCGTGATGTAGTCTATCGGGACATTATTTTCTTCCAGCGCCTTGATTACGCCGATATGAAACGCTCCGCGAGCGCCGCCGCCGCTCAACACCAAGCCTACTTTTTCCTGCGAAAACACAGGAAAACAGAGCAATACGTACAGTAAAACTATCAAAAACTGTCGAGTCTTCATTCTTCCTACCTTCTTTTAAGGCTTCAAAAGTACCGCTTTTTCCGAAAATCCGCAACTACCGCTCAATATTTTTGATAAACAACAATTTTTCCCGTTGTTTCGACGGTTACGTTTTCCGAAATTGCCTCGTTGAGCGTTCCCTGCCACCATCGTGTCAGCGTTCTGTTTTCTATTTGCCATTTGACGCCCGTAACCGTCAGCGGAGCCGCATCCATGCAGAAGAACGAAATCTGCTGACCGATGCTGCACGCTATCTCCCTTCTCCCCGAAACCGGGAAAAAACAGCCGTAGTCGGTGAACATCGCCACGTCGGCAATATCCATGTAATCAACCAGTAAACCGATATTTCCAAGTGTATGGTCTTCGCGTTTGCCCGTTGCGCCAAGAATCGCAATATGCCGGTATCCCTGCGAAACGGCGAACTTTACCGCTTTCGTCAAATCGTTGTTTTCCTGCTCCGATTCAAGGATTAAGCGGTCGGCGAGCCGCTTTTTCGTATCCGCCGACATCGAATCGCCGTCGCCTACGGCAAACTTCGGCGTATAGCCCCGCCGCAACAGTTCGTCCGTCGCGCCGTCGCAGCAAATCACCCTGTCGCGGTTCGCTTCAAGCGTCGCGAGAGGTATCCCGTGCGTTGGAAAATCTCCCGCCGCGAGAATTATGCAGTCGAATATCATTTTATCTTTCATATTATTTTTATTTTTTATTTGAAGATTTCACCTCTCCCCAACCCCTCTCCACAAGAGAGGGGCTACGTCCGTCGTCGCTCTTGCTACTCATCCCCTCTCCTTGTGGAGAGGGGCAAGGGGAGAGGTCAAGAGAGGCTTATCTTTTTCCAATTAAAATACCCGAACACCGAGCCGATGGCATAGATGGCATACATAACGGCGGTCGGTTTCAAGCCGGCGTCGAAATACACACCCGCCGAAACGATATTCACCGCCAGCCATACCCACCACTGTTCGAGGTATTTATGCGCCAGCATCCACATGCCCACAATACTCAACGCATTGATGAAGGCATCGGAATAGACCACCCCGCTGTCCGTGAATTTCAGGGCAAAGACAAGGATTGCAAATAAACCCGCGAACGCAACAGCCGATTTCCAGACCGTTTTTAGGGGAATATGCTGAATAGATAATGTTTCTTCCCTATTGCGCGCAGTTTTTTTCCACTTCCACCAGCCATAGGCGCTCGCCGCCACGTAATAGACCTGAACCGTCATCCCGGCATAAAACTTGCTCCCGTAAAAAATATAGACAAAACAGAGCGGCATGATGATCCCCACGAGCCACAGCCACGCATTAGCCTTATACTCCAGCCAGAGATACAGCAGTCCCACACTTGCCGCGAAGATTTCAAAACTGTTCATAATATGGATCGTCTTTCCAGTTCATTGGATTGTTAATAATATAGTTTTCAACATCTTGATGCGATTGATCGTTGCGGATGATTTGTTCGTAGTAGTTGCGTTGCCAGGGCGAAAATCCCAACCGTTTTGTAACAGACGATTTGAAACCGCGTATCAATGCCCCCAACGTTTTTGACGGCGACCGTAGGGGCGAATGGCATTCGCCCGAATTACCAACATTGTCTGAATTATCAGGGCGAATGCCATTCGCCCCTACGGTGGATACGATTTCGACTATTGCATGGAAATGATTTGGCATAATTATGTATTCGTGTATTTCTATTTCTCTGCGAATTTCTGCCGATTTTATCCATTCTTCACAAACAATTTTTCCTGCCTCATTCAACATCATTTCGCCATTTATTATTTTTCCAAACAAATGTTCGCGATTTTGCACGCATATCGTCACAAAATACATTCCCGCCTGCGAATAATCGTATTCTTTCAGGCGGATGCTTTGACGATGGTGGATGGTTGGGTTGTAGGGCATGATTAATCATTTCAGATATTTGAATAACCGTATGAGCAATTGATGTATCAAGACTCCGGCAAATTGCGTTTTGACGGAGTTGGTATAAATCCAGGAACGCTCGGTTTCATTTTCGGAGTGGGCATAAAACATCATTCGGGAAGGACAAACCATGGTTCCGTTAGACAGAAACGTCAATGAGACGGTTTCACATTTGGTGGGCGTAAAATTAATCCCATATACGTCGTCGAACGAAATGCGGTTTTCAAAAGTATTGCCGGGAAAACGGGTTTCGAAAATATAATATTTCCAGCCATATACGTTGGAAATATCCTTGATTTCTTCTATCAAGTCCGGTAGAAATTCCGCTTTCTTCAAGCGACCGCTGTAATGAATACTTAATCCCATGGTTTAACTTTCTTGTTTGTAATATATTTTGTAGAATTTTCCTTTTTCGTCGGCGCCTTGCTCGAATTGTTAATGGTTGTTGTCATAAGTTCCAAATTAAAATATTCATTTTTAAAAGCCTATTTTTGACAACTTCTTTTGATACGCCAAAAGAGCGACTAATGCTGCCGGCAATATAATTATAGTTTCGTATATTATCACGCTGTTTATCAACGTATAAGAAAGGATATTTTCTCCCTTGAAATAATTCATTGTGCAAATAACTATATTTTTGGGCTAATGCCTCGTACGGGAGTAATAATAATGAAGCGAACTTATTAGCTTGTATTTCTAATTTTTTAACCAAAGTGTTACTTAATTTATTGAAAGTGTATTTATCATCACTAACAACGGAAATATTATACTTGTTATATAAGTCTTTGTGCAATATGTAATGTCCGATCTCGTGTGCCAATGTAAAACGCCACCTTGGTGTATCAAATTCTGATTCGCTTGAAATTGCAATTAAGTTATCCTTAAAGTTGCAATATCCTAATTCATCGTATAAGTTTTGCTCAAAAAGAAACTCAACATTATATTGTCGTTTTATCGCGTTCACTAACTCCTCTGTGGTGATGCAATATTCAATGTCTTTTCTATCTTTAAAATCAAATACAGATACAATCTTTTCTTCTATTTTTTCTTCCGAAAGAAATGGGATTTC
>JAITMT010000433.1 GCA_031277235.1 Tannerella sp. | reverse complement strand
GTTATTAACAGTATTACAACATGAAAAATAAAAAAATATTTCTGGCAGTTATTACCTTGTTATTCTCAACAAGCGTTCACATGGCGCTCCATGCACAGGAAGGAAGATATCCTCATTACGAAATTCCGTATGTTTATCCCGAGGTTACGGACATCAAGGAAGTGTTGAACCGGATACGGGATTATTACGAAAAATCAAGTGTCCAGCGAGTAGTTGATTCGGAGACCGGAGCGCCGGTTACCGACCTCTCAAAACCTGACAAAAATGCGAAAGTGTCCAGAGGCTTTTCCAGTGAATGGTCTTATACACACGGAGTCGTACTTTCGGCATTTGTTTATATAGATAGCGTAATCGGCGACAAGGCATTTTTTGCCAACAATCCCAAATTTTATGATTTTGTTGCGAAATACCAGCCGTATTTCAAAAAGAACGACATAATGGGATGGGGAGGGTTGAGCCGGCTGGGAACCCTCGACGATTGCGGTTCGATCGGTGCAGCGTTGATTAAAACCTACCTGAAAAAACCGAATCCTGAATACCTGGAGATCATCCATGCGATTGACAACCATATTTCCAAAGGACAGTTTCGCCTGCCGGACGGCACGCTGGCGCGTAACCGTCCGCAGTATGAATCAATATGGGCGGATGATATGTACATGGGCGTACCGTTCCTTGTCAACATGGGCGTCCTGACCGGCGATAAAAAATATTTCGACGATGCGGTCAGGCAGATTCTCCAAATGTCGGACAGGCTCTATATTCCGCAAATGGAGTTGTTCGATCATGGATGGAACGTTACGTCCGGCGACTATGATCCCCGTTTTTACTGGGGACGCGCCAATGGGTGGGTGCTGATGGCAATGGCTGAAACGCTCGATATCCTGCCGAAAGATTATCCGGGGAGAGACCGTGTTTTGCATTTGTACCGCTCGGTGATTCGCAGTCTTGCCAGTCTTCAGGACGGTTCGGGCTTCTGGCACAATTTACTGGATAAAAACGATACGTATCTGGAAACATCCTGTACGGCGATGTTTACCTATGCCGTCGCCAAAGGAATCAATGAAGGATGGATCAGTCATGTGTACGGTCCGGTAGCCTTGACAGGCTGGAATGCAATAAAAACCCGCGTGTTACCGGACGGTTCGGTGGATGGCACCTGCGAGGGAACGACATTTGCCCACGACAATGTTTACTATTACCACCGCGGCAAAAGCATTTATGGAACGCATGGCTACGGTCCTGTACTTTATGCCGGCGCCGAAATGATCCGGTTGTTGCAGAACGAGAAACTGGAAATACGGAAAGCAAACCCGGATTCAATGAATAGCACATTCCATTTTCTTTTGAAAAATGAGTGGCCTGAATAAAATGATATGAAAAAAACAACAGGTATTCTATTTTTTCTTTTTGCCTGCATCCCCTTGTTGCAAGCGCAGAAGACAGTGTCTAAAGAAGTAATGCAAACGATTTACGAGGAAGTAAAAACACCTTATAAATATGGTTTGGTATTGACTCCTTCCGACAATTACCACAAAATGGATTGTCCGACTGTGTTCCGGAAAAACGGGAAATGGTATATGTCTTATCTTGTTTACAACGGAAAAGGCGGCGGCGACGGACGTGGATACGAAACCTGGTTAGCCGAAAGCGACGACCTGCTTCACTGGAACACCTTGGGCAGGATATTGTCATTTGCACCGGAAGGTTCCAACCGTTGGGATGAAAATCAGCGTGCAGGATATATTGCACTAATTGACCCCCAATGGGAAGGAACATACGAACCGCAACCCTTTGGCGGTAAATATTGGCTCTCTTATTTCGGAGGAATGGGACGTGGATACGAACGCGGACGTCTCGAAATAGGAATTGCTTTCACCGACAAAGACATCACCCAAGCCCACGAATGGCAGACGCTCGATAAACCTGCTTTATCCCCCTTGGACAAAGACGCAGGCTGGTGGGAAAACATCACCCAATACAAATCATTTATTCTGTGGGATAAGAAAAAAACACTCGATTATCCGTTTCTCATGTATTACAATGCAGGAGGCGTCAATCCGGTAAACAATATCAAAGCCGAACGCATCGGTATTGCGCTTTCCGACGATATGCTACATTGGAAACGGTATGATGGAAATCCTGTAATTAATCATGAGGCGCCGGGAATTATTACAGCCGATGGCGTTATTCAGCAGTTCGGAGACCTTTATGTGATGTTCTATTTTGGCGCTTTTTATAAAGATCGCCCCTATAAGGCATTCAACACGTTTGCCTGTTCCTACGATTTGATTAACTGGACAGACTGGGACGGAGTCGATTTGATTTTTCCGACAGAAGAATACGATAATCTGTTTGCCCATAAATCCTGTGTGATTAAATGGGACGGCGTTGTTTACCATTTCTATTGCGCAGTCAATAAAGACGATCAAAGGAGCATTGCCGTCGCCACCTCCAAAGACCTGGGAAAAAGCCCATTGCGTTTCCCGAAACCGGATAACAATTCGGAATAGCTGACAAAATATGAATAAATTATTGAAATATACCTCTATCATCGTTTTCTCATTATCGGTCGTTCCGGTATTCTCTCAATACGATAAACCCGATTGGGAAAACTTGTCGGTATTGGAAATCAATCGCGAAGCCGCCCACGCGACTTATGTCCCCTATGCCTCCATAGAACAAGCCTTGAGCGACGATCGGGAAAGCTCGCCTTATTTTCTTCTGCTGAACGGGCAATGGAAATTTCATTGGGTTCCGCGTCCGAAGGAACGCCCCGTTGATTTTTACAAAACAAATTTCAATGATGCTTCATGGAAAACAATTACAGTCCCGGGTAATTGGGAAACGCAAGGCTATGGAACTCCTATTTATGTCAGCGCAGGTTATCCGTTCCGCATCGATCCGCCGCGCGTAACGTCGGAGCCGCCGGTCGATTATACAAGTTTCAACGAACGCAATCCGGTAGGCTCTTACCGTTATACCTTTGCACTTCCTACTTTGTGGGAAAACCGGAAAGTGTTCATCCATTTTGCCGGCGTGCAGTCGGCTTTCTACCTTTGGATAAACGGGAAAAAAGTCGGTTATAGTCAAGGAAGCATGGAACCTTCTGAGTTTGATATTACGGAATATGTCCGAAAAGCTGAAAATCAAATAGCGGTAGAAGTCTATCGCTGGTGCGACGGAAGTTACTTGGAAGATCAGGACATGTGGCGTACAAGCGGTATTCATCGCGAAGTTTTTCTGTATTCCACAGCCAATGAACGAATTTTCGATTTTACCGTGCGGACATTACTGGATAAAGACTATACGAAAGCCCAATTACAAATCAATACGGAATTAAAATCCTACCACGGTAACACATTAGAAAATTGGCTAATCGAAGCGCAGCTATACGACGCTCAAAATAGAGCGGTCTTTGATGTCCCGTTGACACAGGACGCTTTTCCTGTGTTGAATGCGGATAACAAGGCGGCTGTGCTGAACGACCGCACTCCGCAACGCGGAATGCCGAAATTTGCATGGTTGGAGGCAATCGTAAACAATCCTTTGCAATGGACGGCCGAGACTCCTCACCTTTATACCTTTATTTTAAGTCTGAAAAACAACCGGAACGAAACCATCGAAGCGTTGGCTTGCAAAATTGGTTTCCGAAGCGTGGAAATCAAAGATGGGCAAGTCCTAATCAACGGAAAGCCGGTGCGATTGCGAGGCGTGAACCGACATGAACATGACCCCGCTACCGGACGGGCGATTGCCTACGAACAGATGGTGCAAGACATTACGCTGATGAAACAGGCTAATATCAATGCCGTGCGGACTTCGCACTATCCTAACAATCCGCAATGGTACGATCTATGCGACAAATATGGTCTGTATGTGATTGACGAGGCCGATATAGAAGCGCATGGTCTGCGGGGGAAACTGGCCAATGATCCTTCTTGGCAGGCTGCCTTTTTAGATCGGGCGATCCGGATGGCGGAAAGGGACAAAAATCATCCGTCCATCATCTCCTGGTCGATGGGGAATGAATCGGGCTATGGCGTAAATTTTGCAGCTATGTCTGCCTGGCTGAAAGCCTTTGATCCGACACGCTTTATTCATTACGAAGGCGCTCAGGATTCGCCGAAAGATCCACTTTCCGTCGATGTCATCAGCCGTTTTTATCCGCGTACACAAGACGCATATCTCAATCCGAATATTCAGGAAGGCGCTGATATGGAACGTGCCGAAAACGCCCGCTGGGAACGGCTGCTGAGCATTGCCAAGAATCCGGCAGACAACCGTCCAGTGCTGACTTCCGAGTATGCGCACGCTATGGGCAATGCCATAGGTAATTTGCAGGAATATTGGAATGAAATTTATTCCAACCCGCGGATGCTGGGCGGTTTTCTCTGGGATTGGGTGGATCAGGGCCTATATAAAACCACATCCGAAGGCATTCGTTATTTAGCTTACGGTGGCGATTTCGGAGATAAACCCAATCTTGGAGCCTTCTGTTTCAACGGAATTATTTTTGCCGACCGGCAAACTACACCCAAATATTACGAAGTGAAAAAAGTGTATCAGCCCGTATTTGTCGAAGCGGTTGATTTGGATAATTATCAGGTAAAACTATCCCTTACGAACCGGCACCATCATACTAATCTGAATGAATATGAAGCGCGTTGGAGTTTAATCAGCCAAAGTAAAACACTACAACAAGGCATTTTACCAGACATTGATATTCTACCGGGCGAACAAAAAGAAATATCATTTTATCTTTATAAATTCGGAGTCAATAAAAATATTGACTATTGGTTACGCATCAGTTTTCATCTGAAAGAGAAACAAAGATGGGCGGAGAAAGGTCATGAAATTGCGTTTGAACAACTGAAAATGAATTTCGGAAATGAACAGTCGTTTACGCCAGTGTTGTCATCGGCGTTTCATCAAATTAAAAAAGACAACGAGAAAATCACCTGTTCGGGGGAAAATTTTTCAGTCGTATTTGACCTGAAGGAAGGAAGCATTGCCTCTTTGCATTACAACGGAAAAGAGCGCTTGGTTTCCATGCCGGAATTTCAAGGCTATCGAGCTCCAACCGACAATGATAGAGGTTTTGGAAACTGGTTGGCAAAAGACTGGGAAGAAAACGGCTTGGATCGTCTGCAACGCAAAGTGCAATCCATAGAAATCGTACAGGAAACGTCGGATTCGGTGAAAATCAGAAGTGTTTCCGACTATCAAGCCAAAAACGGAAAAATTGTGCACGAATGTATCTGGACAATCTACGGAAACGGAATCATCGGAGTAAGTAACCGGTTTATGCCCGAAGGCGAACTGCCCGAATTACCCCGTCTGGGTATCCGTATGGCATTATCGGGCGATCTGGAGCAATTCCAATGGTATGGACACGGGCCTTATGAAAATTACAGTGACCGGAAAGTAAGCTGTCCGGTAGGGGTTTATACAAGCACCGTTACGGAGCAGTACGTCCCTTATCCGCATCCGCAGGAGACCGGAAATAAAGAAGGGATTCGTTGGCTCACACTGACCGATTCAAAAGGCAATGGGCTAAAATTCATTTGTGAATCGGGAGTGATGTCGGGTTCGGCTCTCCACGTCACCGCCGGAGATTTAGCCACGGCTACCCATGCCTATCTAATGCAGCCGCGTAAAGAAGTCATTCTTTCGTTGGATGCTGTTATGTTGGGTTTGGGAAACAGTAGTTGCGGCCCGGGCGTATTGAAAAAATATGCCGTTGAGAAAAAACCGCATCACTTGGGATTTTGGATAATACCTTGTTCGGCACCTGAAACAGTAAAGTCCAAAATACTTGCCAACGCAGATACAAGTGATACCGATCCAAAAGTAAGTAACTAAACAAAATATATATGAAACATTTTTTTATTACATTGGTGGTCTATTGGTTTGCGGCGTCTGCCCACTCGCAAACAACCGAGATCCAATATCTTAGCGGGAAAGGTTACGACGATGCGGTAGCCTGGGAATTTTTCTGTACCGACGGCCAAAACAGCGGCAAGTGGACAACGATTTCCGTCCCGTCGTGCTGGGAATTACAGGGCTTTGGAACCTATCAATACGGAATATCTTTCTACGGTAAAGCCGACCCTCCGGGAATTGCCAAAGAACAGGGAAAGTATAAATACAAATTTAAACTCCCAAAAGAATGGGAAGGACGTGTTGTCCGCATCGTATTCGACGGAGTGATGACCGATTGCGAAGCGACGATCAACGGGCGAAGCTGCGTAAAACATCAGGGCGCTTTTTACCGATTCAAAAGCGATATTTCCGATCGGGTTTTCTACGGAGAGAGGGAAAATGTCCTGGAAGTTACGGTCAGCAAAGAATCTGCAAACACAAGTGTAAATTTGGCCGAACGGCGGGCGGATTATTGGAATTTCGGAGGAATCTTCCGTCCGGTATTTGTCGAAGCCTTGCCTCCCCGTTTTATTGACCGGATTGCGATTGACGCCCGTGCCGATGGACATTTTCGTGCCGGTGTGTTTTTGGGAACGGCGACAAACGGTCAAAAAGTGAAAGTCGAATTTGCAGATAAGGTCGGAAAAACAGTCGGAAAAGCAATCGAATTTCCGATAGCCGCAGGGTCGGATCAGGTTCAGGCACAAATCCGTTTGGAAAACATCAAAACCTGGACAGCTGAAACGCCTAATCTGTATTACGTTACTTTTACCTTGATGGATGGAGATAAAACTTTGCATATCATCAAAGAGCGTTTCGGCTTCCGAACGATCGAAGTACGTGAAAGCGACGGTGTTTATATCAACGGACAACGGATCAGCGTCCGCGGGGTGAATCGGCACAGTTTCCGTCCCGAAACAGCCAGAACATTGAGCAGACAAGTCAATTACGACGATGTCAAACTGATGAAGGAAATGAACATGAACGCCGTCCGCATGTCGCATTATCCGCCCGACCCGGACTTTTTGGAGGCGTGCGACGAACTCGGCTTGTATGTTATGAACGAATTGGGCGGATGGCATGGTAAATACGATACCGAAGTTGGAGCAAAATTGGTAAAAGAAATGATCACCCGCGATGTCAATCATCCGTCTATCATTTGGTGGTCAAATGGAAACGAAGGCGGACACAATCCCGAATTGGTGAAGGAATATGGCCGTTTCGACCCACAGAATCGCCCTGTTTTGCATCCACAGAAAAATTTCGCCGGTTTTGAAACCATGCACTATGGTTCCTACGGGGAATCCATGCAATACATGCGACAACCGGAAATTTTTATGCCGACCGAATTTCTGCACGGTCTTTATGACGGAGGTATTGGCGCCGGATTATGGGATTATTGGGAAATGATGCGCAAGCATCCGCGCACCATTGGCGGATTCCTGTGGATGTTTGCCGATGAAGGCGTAGTGCGTACCGACCAAAACGGACGAATCGACAATTGTACCAATTATGGGGCGGATGGGATCGTTGGTCCTCACCATGAACGGGAAGGCAGTTTTTATACGGTTAAACAAGTCTGGTCGCCGGTGCAAATCACAATCTCCGAATTACCGGACAATTTCGACGGAAGGTTACCGGTAGAAAACCGTTACGATTTTATCAATCTGAAAGACTGCCGTTTCACGTGGACATTGAAATCATTCTCCAATCAACAGGAAAAAATAATTAAAACTGCAAAAATAGAGGGAATTGATTTGCCTCCCCATACTTCCGGCACATTGAAACTCAACCTTCCTGCCGATTGGAAACAAGCCGCTGCACTGTATGTAGCGGCTTACGGTCCTTCCGGCGAACACCTTTGGACATGGGACTGGACGTGGAAACAACCGGAGACGTTCTTCTCCTTTTCCGAAAGGAAAACTGCATTGTCGGTGGAAGAAAACGATACGCGACTGACAGTTCATGCAAGCGCTGTATTATTGATTTTCAATAAAAAAACCGGTTTATTGGAAAAAGTCGAAAAAAACGGACAAACGATTTCTTTCGGCAATGGTCCCCGCTTTATCGCTGCCCGTCGCGGAGACCGTTCCATGGATATGTATTACAATCACGACGACAAGGATGCCCGCAGCAAGGAACGGATTTATTACAATATTGCCGGAAGCGACAGCCTCAATGCATTTACGTATCCGTATAGTAAAGATCGGCTTTATTTTGGAAACATTGCCGGAGCAGACCGTCTGACTGCTTTCAAGTATCAGGACATGACGGACAGCATTATCGTTGAAGCTACTTATTTCGGAGATATGACAAAAGCCCGCTGGGTGATTGCGGCAGATGGAAACATCCACCTGGATTATGAATACGAATACAACGGTACAGTGGACTTGATGGGCATTTGCTTCGATTATCCGGAAAGTCAGGTATTGTCGAAACGCTGGCTGGGAAAGGGTCCTTACCGCGTATGGCAAAATCGTATCCACGGAACGGAATTGGGCATCTGGGAAAACGAATACAACGACCCTGTGCCGGGTGAAACATTTATTTATCCGGAATTTAAAGGCTATTTTGCCGAATGGAAATGGGTTTCTTTTCAAACAACGGAAGGTGAATTTTCAATGGGTAATGGAACAGCGGACTCCTATTTAGGCGTTTATACACCTCGTGACGGACGGGATGCCTTGCTTTATACCTTGCCAGAAAGCGGTATCGCCCTGTTGAAAGTCATTCCTGCGGTCAGAAACAAGGTCAATGCCACCGATTTAATCGGTCCTTCGTCGCAAGCGAAATGGGTGAGTGGAGCGCAGAAAGGAAGCGTTTATTTTAAATTTTGAATTTTATGAAACCCGTATGTAAAAATTTCATCCAAGAGCATGAACATGCACGGGTTCCATATGTCCTTTAAAACAAATTATGTACATATGAAAAGGTCAGTCCTATTTATTGGAGTAATCTTATTTTTGCAGATTCCGGTATCGGCGCAGTTGGTCAATACTTCGCAAAGCCCTTACGCCAGAGTAATGAGTACGGAATTGGACGCCGTTCGCTGGACGCAAGGCTTCTGGGCTGAGCGTTTCAACGTGTTTCGAAATACGATGTCGCCCGAACTGTTCAATACCTATTTGGACGAACATATTTCCCATGCGTTCAAAAATTTTGAAATTGCCGCCGGATTGGATACCGGTTCCCATTCGGGGCCGCCTTTCCACGACGGGGATTTTTATAAAGTTTTTGAATCTTTAGCCGGTCTGTATGCCGTTACCAAAGACGAAAAATTGAATAAACTGATGGATGAAGTGATACCCGTTATCGCCCAATCGCAGCGGGAAGACGGTTATATTCATTCGCCCGTCCGGATTGAAGAAAAGAGAAATTCCGGTGCAGTTCGCGCTTTTGAAGACCGGTTAAATTTTGAAACCTACAACATGGGACATCTGATGACTGCCGCCTGCGTACATTATCGCGCTACCGGAAAACGTTCGCTGCTCGATGTAGCCATCAAGGCGACCGATTATCTTTATGCTTTTTATAAAAGGGCGTCGCCCGAGTTGGCACGAAATGCGATTTGTCCGTCTCATTACATGGGCGTAGTTGAAATGTATCGCACCACCCGTGATCCCAAATACCTCGAATTATCCAAAAATTTGATCGACATTCGCGGATTGATGGAAAACGGAACGGATGACAATCAGGATCGTGTTCCTTTCCGTCAGCAAACCAAGGCGATGGGGCATGCCGTGCGTGCAACTTACCTATATGCCGGCGTTGCCGATGTGTATGCCGAAACCGGCGACACCTCCCTGTTGCATTCGCTGAATCTGATTTGGGACAATATGACGAATACCAAAATGTACATTACCGGCGGATGCGGCGCTTTGTATGACGGTGTTTCTCCGGACGGGACATCCTATAATCCACCCGAAATACAAAAGATACATCAAGCTTTCGGACGTGATTTCCAACTCCCCAATAAAACTGCACACAATGAAACTTGCGCCAACATAGGCAATCTACTGTGGAACTGGCGAATGTTTCTTCTTACCGGCGAAGCCAAATACATGGATATCGTTGAACTGACGTTGTATAACAGTATTTTATCCGGCGTAAGTTTGAGTGGCAAAGATTTTTGTTATACCAATCCGCTTGCTGTGTCCGCCGATTTTCCCTACAAATTGCGGTGGGCAGGCGGTCGTATCCCATACATTGCCCTTTCCAATTGCTGCCCCCCGAACACAACACGCACGCTTTCCGAAGTGCAGAACTATGCCTACAGCCTGTCGAAAGAAGGACTCTGGATCAATTTGTATGGAGGTAATGAATTGAACGCCACTTGGGAAAACGACAAGAAAATTCAATTGAAACAAACTTCCGATTATCCATGGGATGGAAAAATTAAAATAGAATTTGTCCAAACTCCGGGGAAAGATTTTTCCGTATTCCTGCGCATACCCGGCTGGAGTGAAAATGCAACGCTTAAGGTCAACGGCAAGCCGGAACAATCTAATCTTACCGTTGAAAATTACGTCGAAGTAAAACAGAATTGGAAAAAAGGAGATATGATTGAATTGAATTTGCCGATGGAAACTAAATTAATGGTAAGCAATTCGCTGGTGGAAGAAACACGGAATCAGGTAGCCGTCAAGCGCGGTCCGGTAGTCTATTGCATAGAAAGCACGGATATTCCCGGAACCAATATTTTTGATATCGTATTACCTGCTGACATTCAATTTATTCCTAAAAAAATAAATATCGAAGGCAGTCCGGTTCTTGCTTTGGAAGGAACAGGTAAAGCGTTTGAAAAACCGAAGCAGAACACGCTGTACCGGCAAGTTACACCCGCTAATCGCGCGGTTCCCGTCCGGTTAATTCCCTATTACGCCTGGGGCAATCGCGGGCAATCGGAAATGACGGTTTGGATGAATGTTTCGTATTGAATGAAATCTTACTTCGTAGTTTGAGAATTTGAAGATTTGAGAATACCGCACCGCTCGCGCCGTCATACGTCATTGCGAGCCTGCGAAGCAAACCGGTGAAAATAATGGAATGTAGATTGCTTCGTCACTTCGTTCCTCGCAATGACGGTGATAGCGGTGTGTTTTTTTATTTTTTTTCAACAATATTTGCAATATTCAAAAATTGTATTTACATTTGCAGCGATTTTTTAACAATAAGCAACAAAAATAGACAGTGAACAGGGTGCGTGTTACAGACAAATACTCGAAAAAAGATACGGATCAAGCGTTTTTTAAGCAAATAATATTTGCTTATTCCGATTTTTCTGTTAAACACACACACACACACACACACACACACACACACACACACACACACACACACACACACACACACACACACACACACACACACACACAC
>JAITMT010000428.1 GCA_031277235.1 Tannerella sp. | reverse complement strand
GACGCGCCACCCCAAAAACACGAAACCGTTCCCGATGTAGTCGGCGAAAGCCGTTATGTCCGTCCCGACCGGAGCCAACCCGTGCAAGCCCCTGCCACTTCGGACGAAACCGGCAAGGGGATTGAAAAACCCGGTATTTTTGCAGCCGGAACCGCAGTAAATCCGCCGGCGGTTATCCCCGACAGGGAGTTGGACGGGATTTCCGGCGAAGAGGGCGACAACGTGCTGATGAGCATTCCGCTCGAAGCGGAAAGTGAAAGCGGCGGAGAGTTTGACGGCGAACCGGAGGGCGTCCCTGATTTTGAAGACGGGGAAGAACCGGAACGGATGCCGGGACACGCGCCGGAATATGCGGACGGGGTGGACTACGACGACTTGCTGGCGGTAGCCCAAGCCGTCCGCGAACAGCCCGCCGAAGTAAGCGAAGAAACAGCCGCAGCGCTTGAAAGACTGGAAAATACGGACATGTTCGAACGGCTTGTTTCGGGAGATGAAGGCAGGGCTAACTGGATCAGGGCAGCCGTCGAGCGCAATATCCGGAAGATGGCGCCCGAAAGGAAAGATGAAACGGAGGATGAAAATTCCGGTGCAGACTACGGCGACTTTTTAGCCGGATTTTTGGAGCCTCCCCCCGTCCCCCTCCAAAAGAGGGGGTGAAAAAGATACTCTTTTGCAGGGTTTTTCACCGGGATTTGTGAAGTATAAAAAGTAAAAAAAGTATTAACCCGCTGCGGGGCATATTCCGCTTCGCGGCACAATAAAAAACAATATGGCAGAAAATAAAAAGAGCAAAGTTAAATTATTCTATTCGGCAGTCGCGTTTGTAATGACTGCCGTCAACGCACGGGCGCAGGGCAACGGCTCGGCGGGCATCACCGAAGCCACGCAGATGGTAACATCTTATTTTGACCCTGCAACGAAACTGATATACGCCATCGGAGCCGTTGTAGGGCTGATTGGCGGTGTGAAAGTGTATGGCAAGTTCGTGCGACTTGAAGTTGCGTAAGTAATTGTGTAACAGCAATTAAAAGTAATGATTACACCCACTGTTCCGTCAGTGGTAGCCTAAGGACAAATGCACTGACAGTAATGTTTTTGTATTAAGCTGTCCCGACAAGGTAACCCCTCCTATAAGGAAAAGAAAGAAGCGCGAGTGGATTTCAATGGTCGTTAGCATTATACGACGCGGGGAGCTTGGCTGAGTGGTATGGTAAACGTAAGTGAACTGTTTATAAACATCGTAACGTATAACAAGCCAAAAATGCTGACAGGCTTGAACCAAAAGGTAAGCAGCCGGATAACCCCCTGAATTTTGGGGTTACACGGACATTAAGCGCTGCCGGTGGAATTGACAGTACCTAACCCATTCATTTGTTACTTGCGCAGAACAAGGTAAGCCCGTATCTCTCCCGTAAAAGGGAAAGCAAACCGCAAGGCAAGCTGATGGAGGTGCGGGTATAGGATTGCGGAAAAAGCGAATGCCATTCTGTAATGGAATGGATAGGAGTTGAAACATCACTCCACACGAAAGTGGGCAGACTTCCGCGTTAGGTGATTCTTTACAAGAAACTTTTAGAATTTTTTAAAGCAGAAAAGCAAATGAACGACATTAAAACATCGTGTGCATCGGCTCACAAAACGACCTGCTCCTGGAACAGCATTGATTGGGACAGGTGTAACCGTGATGTGCAAAAACTTCAAGCCCGTATTGTAAAGGCTCGGAAGGAAGGCAGATACGGCAAGGTAAAAGCCTTGCAGTGGACGCTGACCCACTCGTTTTCAGCCAAAGCATTGGCTGTTCAGCGAGTTACTTCCAATAAAGGAAAGAATACATCAGGAGTGGATAGAGTTCTTTGGGATTCTCCACCCGGAAAGTGGAAAGCAATTTTCACGTTGAAAAGACGGGGTTATACCCCACAACCACTGAAAAGGGTACATATTAAAAAGAGCAACGGCAAATTACGTCCGTTAGGTATTCCCACGATGAAGGACAGAGCAATGCAAGCCTTGTATCTTATGGCGCTCGACCCCATAGCCGAAACTACGGCGGACAACCATTCATACGGTTTCCGCAAGGAACGCTGTGCCGCCGACGCTATCGAACAAAGCTTTATTGTACTGTCAGGAACTGTTGCTCCAGAATGGGTTTTGGAAGCCGACATTAAAGGCTGTTTCGACCATATAAGCCACGACTGGTTACTGAACAATATCCCAATGGATAAAGTGATGTTGCGAAAATGGCTGAAATGCGGATTTGTCTTCAATAAGATTTTGAACCCAACGGACGAAGGAACACCGCAGGGCGGAATAATATCCCCGACACTGGCAAATATGACTCTGGACGGTATCCAGAAACTACTCGAAGAAAAGTTTAAGAAAAGGAAAATTAAAGGAATTGATTTTTATCCCAAAATACACCTTGTACGTTATGCCGATGATTTCATCATCACGGGTAGAAGTAGAGAGGTTTTGGAAAATGAAATCAAACCTTTAATTAAGGAATTTCTTGCAGAAAGAGGGCTTACCCTCTCCGAAGAAAAAACGAAAATAACCCACATCAAAGACGGGTTTGATTTTCTCGGATTCAATATCAGGAAATTTAACAATACTTTGCTTACGCAGCCTTCCGAAAGGGGGATTGCCAAATTCCTGGAGAAAATCAGGTCAATTATCGAAACCAAAAAGTCAATAAGACAGGAATCTCTAATAAGGGTACTCAATCCGATAATAACAGGTTGGTCGAACTACTACAGGACGGGAACTTCGGCAAAAGCTTTTCAACGGGTGGATATGGAAATTTTCAGGAAACTATGGCAATGGGCAAAACGCAGGCATTCCCATAAAAGTAAAGGATGGATTAAAAACAGGTATTATCGCAGAACGGAGAATAGGGCGTGGTGTTTTTCGGCAGAAAGGGAAACAGTGAAACAGGGCGAATTACAGTACGTCCAACTTGTTCGACCGTCAGCCGTAAAAACCAAAAAGCATGTAAAAATCCGGCATGATGCAAATCCATACGATACGGAATACAGGCATTATTTTGAAGAACGTGAAACCAGGAAACATCTGGAAGCTCTAAAAGGCAGAAACAGTATCTTGAAATATGCCTGGGAACTGCAAAAACGCAAATGTCCGATATGCGGTCAACCTCTAAATCTGAACTCCAAGTGGACAACCACGGAGGACACAGATAATGTTTATCCGACTGTGTATCACAAAAATTGCCATGACAACGATGTATCTCACAAAAAGAAGTATGATGAGCCGGTTTCGTAACAGAAACTTAGAATTGCTTGAGCCGTATGCGGGGAAACTCGCACGTACGGTTCTTAGAGGGGAAAGCCCCCGTAAGGGGGCTGACCTACTCGACTCGAGTGGCGACCCCGATACCGGAAAAACGGCTGCCTCGTGGTTTGGCGCGTGTATTTTCCTGATAGTGGCTGCTACCATTTTACGTTCCTTTTTCCTCTAAAAGGAAAGCCCCTGAATCCCCCTCAAGAGGGGGACTTGGGAGGACAGTAAATTGAAAGAAAGAAAGTATGGAATTTTCAGTAAACAGGGGAATTGGTAAACCGGCGGAATTTCAGGGCTTGAAAAGTCAGTACCTGTTCATATTCGCAGGCGGGTTGCTCGGTCTGTTTATCGTGTTCGTGGTGATGTTCATGGCGGGCGTCAACCAGTGGATTTGTATCGGCTTTGGCGTCATATCCGCTCTTATTCTGGTCTATGGCACGTTCAGCCTGAACCGCAAGTATGGCGAACACGGTTTGATGAAGGCGCAGGCGAGGCGCAACCATCCGCGGTATGTGATTAGCCGCCGGAACTTTTCCCGACTTTTCAATTACGAATTACGAATTAAAAATTACGAACCGGTATGAGGAATACAATGAGAGCGGCAACGCTTGAAAGCAAGTTTCCGCTGATGGCGGTAGAGCACGGCTGCATCGTTTCCAGGGACGCCGACGTAACGGTCGCATACCGGGTGGAACTGCCCGAACTGTTTACCGTTACTTCCGCGGAATATGAAGCGATACATTCGGCATGGGTCAAGGCAATCAGGGTATTGCCCAATTACAGCATTGTCCATAAACAGGACTGGTTTATCCGGGAAAACTACCAGCCCGACATTCAGAAGGATGAGTTAAGTTTTTTAAGCCGTTCGTTTGAGCGGCACTTCAACGAACGTCCCTACCTGAACCACGCCTGCTACCTTTTCCTGACGAAAACGACGAAGGAACGGATGCGGCAGCAAAGCAATTTCAATACGCTGTGCCGCGGTTTCCTGGTCCCGAAGGAAATCCGGGATAAGGAAACGGTAACCAAATTTCTGGAAGCGGTCGGGCAGTTTGAAAGGATTGTGAACGACAGCGGGCTGGTAAAACTGACAAGGATGACGGATGAAGAAATTACGGGAAAGCCCCCCTTGATCCCCCCTCAGGGGGGAAGCCCCTCCCAGCCTCCCCAAAGGGGAGGAGAGGCAGGGCTGATTGAGAAATATTTTTCCCTGTCGCTGACGGATACTACCTGTTTGCAGGATATTTCCCTGGGGGCAGACGAAATGAAAATCGGCGACAACATCCTGTGCCTGCACACGCTTTCGGAAACGGAAGACCTGCCGTCGAAAGTGGCAACCGACAGCCGCTATGAAAAACTGTCCACGGACAGGAGCGACTGCCGCCTGTCGTTTGCCGCGCCGGTGGGCGTGCTGCTGTCCTGCAACCACATCTACAACCAGTATGTGTTTGTGGATGACAGCACGGAAAACCTGAAACGCTTTGAAAAGCAGGCACGCAACATGCACTCGCTGTCCCGCTATTCCCGCCAAAATCAAATCAACAAAGCCTGGATCGAGGAATACCTGAACGAAGCCCACAGTCACGGACTGACTTCCGTCCGCTGCCACTGCAACGTGATGGCGTGGAGCGACGACCGGGACGAACTGCAACGCATCAAGAACGACGTTGGAAGCCAGCTGGCATTGATGGAATGCAAGCCGCGGCACAATACCGTGGATGTTCCAGCCCTGTTCTGGGCGGGCATTCCCGGCAACGAAGCGGATTTTCCAAGTGAAGAATCGTTCTACACGTTCATCGAACAGGCGGTATGCTTTTTCACGGAGGAAACGAACTACAAAAGTTCGCCTTCCCCTTTCGGCATTAAAATGGTGGACAGGCTGACGGGCAAACCGCTGCATCTGGACATTTCCGACCTGCCGATGAAAAGGGGGATTATCACGAACCGGAACAAGTTCATTCTCGGTCCGTCGGGAAGCGGCAAATCCTTCTTTACCAATCACATGGTACGCCAGTATTACGAGCAGGGCGCACACATCGTGCTCATTGATACCGGAAACTCCTACCAGGGACTTTGCAACCTGATTCACCGCAAAACGGGCGGACGGGACGGCGTGTACTTCACCTATACGGAAGACAACCCCATCGCCTTCAATCCGTTCTACACCGACGACGGCGTTTTCGACATCGAGAAGCGCGAAAGCATCAAAACTCTGATACTCACGCTCTGGAAACGCGACAACGAACCGCCCACCCGGGCGGAGGAAGTGGCGCTGTCCAATGCCGTCAGTCTGTACATTGACCGGTTGAAAACGGGTATTGTTCCCTCGTTCAACACGTTCTACGAGTTTGTCGGCAATGAATACCGCGAAATCCTCGAGGCAAAGAAAGTCCGTGAAAAGGATTTCGATGTGGCAAATTTCCTGAATGTGCTCGAACCGTATTACAAAGGCGGGGAATACGACTACCTCCTGAACTCCGAAAAACAGCTGGACTTGCTGTCCAAACGCTTCATCGTGTTTGAAATAGACGCCATTAAAGATCACAAAATTTTGTTTCCGATAACGACCATTATTATAATGGAGGTCTTTATTAACAAAATGAGGCGGTTAAAAGGTATTCGCAAACTCATTCTAATCGAGGAAGCGTGGAAGGCGATTGCCAGGGAAGGCATGGCGGCGTACATCAAGTATCTCTTTAAAACGGTCAGAAAGTTTTTCGGGGAAGCTGTTGTCGTTACGCAGGAAGTGGACGACATCATCGCCTCGCCCGTCGTCAAGGAATCCATCATCAACAACAGCGACTGCAAAATCCTGCTGGATCAGCGCAAGTACATGAACAGGTTCGACTCGATACAGTCGCTGCTCGGACTGACCGAAAAGGAAAAGTCCCAGGTGCTTTCCATCAACATGGCAAACAACCCGAACAGGCTTTACAAGGAGGTGTGGATAGGGTTGGGCGGCGTGCAGTCGGCGGTCTATGCGACGGAAGTTTCAGCCGAAGAATATCTGACGTACACGACGGAGGAGACCGAAAAACTCGAAGTGATGCGTCTGGCTGAAAAACTGGACGGAAATCTGGAACTGGCTATTAAGCAGTTAGCCGATAACAAACGGATTGACAATGGATAATTGACAATTGACAATGAACTGTTGGCTAACGGCTATTGGCTATTAACTGTTAACGATTGATTATTAAATTATTAAAAAGTAAAAAAAATGAAAAAGAAAATCTTAATTTTAAGCATGGCGCTTGCGTGCCTTATGGCACAGGTAAAGGCGCAGTTTGTCGTGGCAGACCCCGCGCACATCGCGACCAGTATCATCAACTCTGCCAACCAGATTGTGCAGACTTCCTCGACGGTTTCCAATGTGGTGAAAAATTTTGAGGAAGTACGAAAACTGTATAACCAGGGCAAGGAATATTACGACAAACTCAAGGCTATCAACGATTTGGTGAAGGACGCCAAAAAAGTCCGGGACGCCATTCTGTTAGTCGGAGAAATCGGGGATATTTACGTAAACAGTTATCAGAAAATGCTTTCAGACCCGAATTTCCGCTTTGAGGAACTGATGGCCATCTCCAACGGTTACACGAAAATGTTGCAGGAAAGCGCCGACATGCTGCTGGAAATGAAGGACGTCGTGAACGTCAACGGACTTTCGATGACCGACGCGGAGCGGATGGGCATCATCAACGATGTGTATGAACGTTTGAAGGAACACCGTAATCTGGTGGATTACTACACCCGCAAAAACATTTCCGTTTCCTACCTCCGGGCAAAGAAAACGGGAGAAACGGATCGTGTTATCGCCCTGTACGGAAACGCTAACGAAAAATACTGGTGAAATTCAATTACGAATTACGAATTAAAAATTACGGTTATCCGCAGTCGGCCATTCGTAATTCATAATTCGTAATTCGTAATTTTTAATTCGTAATTGACATGTTGTTTGTAATCAATTTCGACAATCTGCATCAAATCCTCCGGGACTTGTATGTGGAAATGATGCCGCTCTGTGCAAGCATGGCAGGCGTGGCAAAGGGGATCGCCGGACTGGGCGCCCTGTTTTACGTGGCGCACCGCGTCTGGCAGTCGCTGGCGCGGGCGGAGCCGATAGACGTGTATCCCCTGCTGCGTCCGTTCGTCATCGGGCTTTGCATCATGTTTTTTCCGACTTTCGTGCTGGGAACGCTCAACACGGTGCTTTCTCCGGTCGTGCGCGGTAGCGCACAGATGCTCGAAACGCAGACTTTTGACATGAACGCATATCAAAAGCAGAAGGATCAACTGGAGTACGAGGCGATGATGCGCGATCCCGAAACCGCCTATCTGGTGAGCGATGAAGAGTTTGACCGTCAAATAGACGAACTCGGCTGGGCACCCGACGACCTGATAGCCATGTCGGGCATGTATATTGAGCGTGGCATGTACAACCTGAAAAAGACCGTCCGCGAGTGGTTCCGGGAACTCCTGGAACTGCTTTTTCAGGCGGCGGCGCTGGTCATTGACACGGTACGCACCTTCTTCCTGATCGTACTTGCCATTCTGGGACCCATCGTCTTTGCGCTCTCCGTGTATGACGGCTTCCAGTCCACGCTGACGCAGTGGATCAGCCGCTACGTTTCCGTGTACCTGTGGCTGCCCGTGTCGGATCTGTTTTCGTCCATACTGGCTAAGATTCAGGTACTTATGCTCCAAAATGACATCTCCGAACTGCAGAACAATCCCAACTATTCGATTGACGCATCCAATACAGTCTATATTATATTTATGCTGATTGGCATCGTGGGCTATTTCACGATTCCCACCGTAGCCAACTGGGTGATCTCGGCGGGCGGCGGAATGGGC
Organism: Tannerella sp.; assembly: GCA_031277235.1. Classification (GTDB taxonomy): domain Bacteria; phylum Bacteroidota; class Bacteroidia; order Bacteroidales; family Tannerellaceae; genus Tannerella. The sequence continues at coordinate 5,734 of JAITMT010000428.1, read as the reverse complement.
AGTTACAACCGCAATCTGACCTCGACGGCAACCCGTGCGGGCGGAATGGCGGGAGCGGCAGCCGGAGCCGTTACGGGGAATATTTCGGGACAATTAATGAAATGAAAGCCCCCACCAACCCTCCCCTCGGGGAGGCTTCGGATAGCGGGGACTTCAGGAATGGAAAACGGGAAAATAAAAAATGAAAAGGTAATAAGGCAATAAAGTAAAAGTATAAAAAAATCGCAGCGAAACGCCCTCCGACTGCTGCAGGAGTCCCCCTTCGGGGGATTCAGGGGGGCTTTAAAGAATGGAATTTAAAAGTTTAAAAAATATCGAAACGTCATTCAGGCAAATCCGCTTTTTCGGGATTGTGTTTGTCTGCCTGTGCGCCGGAATTGCCGGTTATGCGCTCTGGAGCGCCTACAGCTTCGCCGAAGCGCAGCGGCAGAAAATCTACGTCCTGGACGGCGGCAAGTCGCTGATGCTCGCCCTTTCGCAGGACTTGTCGCAGAACCGCCCGGTAGAAGCCCGCGAACACGTGAAACGGTTTCACGAACTGTTCTTTACGCTTTCGCCGGACAAAAGCGCCATTGAAGGCAATATCCGCAGGGCGCTGTTTCTGGTGGACAGGTCGGCTTTCGGCTACTACAGGGACTTGACCGAAAAGGGATACTACAACCGCATTATTTCGGGCAACATCAACCAGAACCTGCTCGTGGACAGCGTCGTCTGCAATTTCGACGCCTATCCGTACAGTGCGGTAACGTATGCCAGACAACTGATTATCCGCGAAAGCAACATCACGGAACGCAGTCTCGTAACACGCTGCAACCTCATCAATTCGGTCAGGAGCGACAACAACCCGCACGGTTTCACGATGGAGAATTTTGAAATCGTCGAAAACAAAGATTTAAGGGTCATTGACCGGTAGGAAGGGAGTACGGATATGAAGGGAACAATTACGAAAATCGGGGAATTCTTGACGGAATCCCGCAGTGAAATGGAATTCGGATTGCGCAAATTGTGCGGCAAATCTTCGCCGCTGAAACGTTTTATAGCGGTTATATCCGTTTGCGGAATCCTGGCGGTGGTGAACATTTATTTCGTAGCCGATTCCCTGTACAGCATGGGAAAACGGGACGCCGAAAAACAGTTTCTGAAATTGCAGCATATCCGGCAGCCGGAAATGCCGCATCGGCAGGACAGCGTTGTTTCAATTGACAATTGACAGTGTGGAGTGTGTAGAGTGGAGTGTTTGAGGTTCAAAGTTCAAAGTTTAAGGTTCAACTAAACAACTCAACAAATAAACATCTAAACAGTTAAACAGTTAAACAGAATTTTCAAATTTTACAATTTTATGGATACAAACAGCAACCGGACGGACGGGAACAAGCCCGGACTGTCCGCAGGACAAAAACAGAAATTAAGGAAATACGCCGTATTTACCCTGATGGGCATTATCTGTGCAGGCTTTATGTGGTTAATTTTCAAGCCTTCGGCGAGCGAAAAAACAAAACGGGAACAGCAGTCGGGCTTCAACGCCGATATTCCCGACCCGAAAAACGAGGGCATCGTAGGCGACAAGGCGACTGCCTACGAACAGGAACAGATGCGGCAAAAGCAGGCGGAGCGGATGCGCTCGCTGGGTGATTTCACCGCGCTGCTGGGCGAAGGCAGCCCGGCGACGGAAAACGGCGATTTGGCACTGTTATCCGGCGAAGCAGCCGGAACGGACGGCGAATCCGCCACCACGCCCGAACCGGCGTCCGTGCAAAACTCGGTCAAAGCCTACCGGGAGGTTAACAGCGCTCTCGAAAGTTTCTATGAAACGCCCGCCGAAGACCCCGAAAAGGAACTTTTACAGGCGGAGTTGGACGAACTGCGCGAACGGTTAGACCGGCAGGAACAGGCGAAAACCTCCGTTGAAGAACAGATGGCGCTCATGGAACAGTCCTTTCAGATGGCGGCAAAATACATGCCGGTGGGCGGGACTGCGGCGGGAACAGCAGCGTCAGCAGGCAGCGGCGCTGCCGGAACAAACGGAACGGACGGGATGGCGGCGGCCAAAAGCGTGCCTGTGGCTGTCCCCGTTTCCGCCCTGACGGAACAGACCGTATCGGCTTTGCCGCAGGATATTCCGGACGGGGAAATGATGAAATCGTTCGGCAAAGCCCTGAACATGGGATTCCTCACGGCTGCCGGGGAAACGTCCGGCATGGAAAAAAACACCGTTTCCGCCTGCATTCACGCCGACCAGACGCTCATGGACGGCGAAAGCGTCCGCCTGCGGCTTTTGGAGCCGATGCAGGCGGGCAAGATAACCGTCCCTGAAAACTCCATCCTTTCCGGTATAGCCAGAATACAGGGGGAAAGGCTGCAGATTGCGGTATATTCGATAGCGTACCGCGACAACATCATTCCGGTGGAAATATCCGTCTTTGACACGGACGGACAGAAGGGCATTTTCATTCCCGACACGAAGGAAGTGAACGCCGCCAGGGAAATGGTAGCCAACATGGGCACAAACGCCGGTACAAGCATCAGCCTATCCAGCGATGCGGGCGAGCAGTTTGTCGCCGACATGGGACGCAGCGCCATCCAGGGCATATCGCAGTTTTTCTCGAAGAAAATGCGCGAAGTCAAGGTCAGCCTCAAGGCGGGATACCGCGTGTTCCTGATGCAGGAGCCCCCCTCCAGCTCCCCCAAAGGGGGAGGGATGGCGCGGAATCCATGATTTTTACGCAATTATTTATTTTAACGTCAGTATTAACCGCCCTCAAAAGTCCCCCTCCGGGGATTAGGGGGGCTTAACAATTTATCAATGAAACAGTTTTTAATCATCATGCTTGCAGCAGTGGCAGGCATATTCACCGCATCGGCGCAGGATGCCGATACGCTACCGAAGGCTCAGCCGTCCACCGGCGACCTGTACAGCGGACTAACCCGCAAAATAGCATACGACCGGATGATACCGCCCTACGGTCTGGAAGTCGGTTTCAACAAGACCGTCCACGTCATTTTCCCGTCGCCGGTGCGCTACGTGGATCTGGGTTCCGTTTACATCATCGCGGGCAAAGCCGACGGCTCGGAAAACGTGATCCGCGTAAAAGCCGCCGTGCAGGGATTTGACGTGGAAACCAACTTTTCCGTCATTACGGAGGACGGCAGTTTTTACAGTTTCAACGTGAAATATGCCGACGAGCCGGAAAAGTTGAATATCGAAATGACCGACTTTCTCCGCAACGGTCAGACGCTGAACCGTCCGGACAATTCCCTGGATATTTACATGAAGGAACTCGGCGACGGATCGCCCCAAACGGTTGACTACATTTTGAAATCCATTTATCAAAACGGCGGGCGGGAAATCAAACACATCGGCAGCAGGCGCTTCGGTATTCAGATGTTGCTTGAAGGAATCTACACGGACGGCGATTTCCTGTATTTTCACATGCAATTGAAAAATACCTCTCAAGTGCCTTTCGACATTGATTTTCTCCGCATGAAGATTGTGGACAAAAAGGTTGCCAGGCGCACCGCCATCCAGGAACAGGCGATCAATCCCGTCCGCGCCTACCGCTACAGTCTCCGCATACCCGGAAGGAAAACGGAACGCACCGTGCTGGCAATACCCGGATTCACCATCCCGGACGGCAAACAGCTGATTGTCGAACTCTACGAAAAAAACGGCGGACGACACCAGCGTTTTACCGTTGAGAATGAGGATATCATCCGCGCAAAGGTCATGGATGGTCTGACCGGAAAATGAGATTTTGGATTTGGCTGTTCGAGGTTTAAAGTTTAAGGTTCAAAGTTCAAGGTTCAAAGTTCAAAAGGACTGACGGCTGCATGGAATCTTCAAATTTTCAAATCTTCAAATTTTCAAATGCCGAAGGCGTTAATTTTCAAATTTTCAAATCTTCAAATTAATAATGATATGTACAAATCAATTATCCTGTGTTTATTTATCCTGTGCCTGTCTGTTCCCGATCCGGCACACGCGCAGCGTCACCTGTCCGGACAGCGCGGCTTGCAGGTTACGGCGGGAACGGTCGGCAGCCTCAACCCCGAAAAAGGTTTTTACGCAGGCGCGGCGTTTTCCACTTATAAGGGAAACGGCAATCACTGGGTGCTGGGCGGCGAATATCTGGAAAAACGCCATCCGTACGGCGACATGACCGTCCCGCAGGCGCAAATGACCGCCGAAGCCGGTTATTACCTGAACTTCCTTTCGGACGGTAGCAAAACGGTCTTTTTTTCGCTCGGACTGTCCGCGCTGGCAGGCTATGAAACCGTAAATTGGGGCGACAGGCTGTTGCCCGACGGCGCAACCGTCAACAACGGGGACGCCTTCCTCTACGGCGGGGCTTTGACCCTCGAAGTGGAAATCTTTATCGCCGACCGGATTATATTGCTCGTGAATGTGCGCGAAAGGGCGCTCGGAGGTTCGTCAGCCGGCTTGCTGCATACGCAACCCGGAATCGGACTGAAATTTATGTTGAACCGATAAAAAAGATTTTTTTTTTACATAATTAACAGAATTTACAGAATTTACAGATTGGATATTAAAAGATTGGCTATTAACAGATAAATAATAAAACAAATAAAAAAATGAAAAGATTTGCTTCTTATATTTTATACACGCTATTGCTGGCGGCAATAGCGTGTGCCTGTAGTGAACGGCTTGATATTGTGCAGGATTACGGATACGGTATTGAAACGCTGCCGCTTCCGAAGACCGTCAGGCAGGGAGAATCCGTAAACCTGGAGTTTTCCATTCTCCGCGAAGGTTATTATTCCGGGACGGAATACCGGTTTCGCTATTTCAACAGCGAAGGCGAGGGTATATTGAGTTACCGGGGGGAAACCGTGCGGGTAAACCGTTTCCGGGACATTGACACGGACAGTTTCGTGCTGACATGGCAGTCCCTCGGCGAAGACCGGCAACAGCTGGATTTTGTGTTTGAAAACTCTTTCGGACGGCGGGTGGAATTTACGGTCGGCTTCGACGGGGAAAGCAGCGGAGGGGAAGATAATCCATGAAAACGGTATTGTTTTCTTCCCGAAGCGAAGAATGGAGCACGCCGCAGGATTTTTTCGACGGATTGAACGGAGAATTTCACTTCACGCTCGACGCCTGCGCCCTCCCGGAAAATGCCAAATGCGACCTCTTTTTTGCTCCCGGGACCGACGACTTGAACAGGACTGGGGCGGTCATACGGTTTTCGTGAATCCTCCCTACGGCAGGAAAATAGCCGGATGGGTGGAAAAATGCTACCGCGAGTCCCGAAAGCCCGGTACCCGCGTCGTACTGTTGATACCCGCCCGGACGGATACGGCTTATTTTCACCGTTTCATCTACCGGACGGCAAGGGAAATCCGGTTTGTCAAAGGCAGACTGAAATTCGGCAATGCGCAAAACGCCGCGCCGTTCCCCAGCATGGTTGTCATCTTCTGAACGTGCAGTGAAACTCCAATCCTGTACGGAGAAAACGGACGGTTTTTTGATACCGTCCGTTTCCGTTTTATTTCCGTCCATACTTTTCTAACTGTCAGCGTTAAAAATCAATTCAAAAAAAACGCCGGGAACAAGGCGTTTCCCGTTTTTCATGCCAAATCAAAAATAATGACGTATCTTTGCACCGCTTAAACTTTTTGTCACTGTGGAATGATTTGCCTTTTCAAGGCAGGGTTTCCATTTGAGAGGAAACACCGCATGGCGGTGTGCACCTCCGTGCAATGCTCCGTAATGGGC
>JAITMT010000395.1 GCA_031277235.1 Tannerella sp. | reverse complement strand
CCGGATGAGTTCTGTTACAAATTCAACCGCCGCTATTTCGGAGAAGCCCTGTTCAATCGACTGCTCGTGGCGTGTGTGAGTTACAAAAACGAATTTAGGTATATATACGGGTAATCATTAAATATTTTATCAAGATGAATTTTTTTTTTGCCGAAATTTTGTCCATTGCCAAAAACAGTGTTATCTTTGCGCCGAAAAAAACGTAGCAAACCTAACATCCAATTCGGACATGGTTTTGTTTTTTCAATCCTTATTGACTACTTTTGCAAAAAAAAATATGAAGAAGACTATTCTCTCCTGACTTCGACAATGCGCCACCCAAATTTATTCTTACTTTGCTGAATGGTGTTTAGAATGCGATATTTGAGATTTCACTGTACCCCCCTACGAGAATACAGACAATTTATTTTTTTTTACCGAGACACCCAAAAAGGTGTCGCAATTTCTTTAATCAACTAAGTGTCAGATATATAAAAATTCTAAAAAATACAAGTGTCGAAGTCAGGAAGAAGACCATTTTCTCGATTTCCATTGGAATGCTATTACCCATCTTCGCGTTTATATTCTGCTTTTCTTCGTGTAAACAGAAATCGAACGCGGAGCGCAATGTCGAAACAATACCTTCTCTTTCAGAAAAAGAGATGCTTACGGATTCCGTCGCTCCCGGACAGGAAGAAGAGGCTGAAAATCAACTCTTCAAGAAGTTAACACAATTATCCCAACGTCATGTGAACACGGAATTTCAACATGAAGAAATGCCCCTGAAATCCATTCCTTTTACGGCTGCAGACTGGACAAAAGTAAAGAAAATCTATACTCAATGGCGAGACGGGGAAATAAAAGAGGGAAATTTCATTGACAAATGTCCTGATATTCCGGAAGGTAAAAGTTATGGAGACCCTGAATACGAAGATATGTTGTACAAAGAAGCGCTTCCTCCCATCCCAAAACAATTCAACCGGGACGGTAACTCGCACTATGATGGATATTACCTGGATACGCTCATGGCAGATATTAATTTTGACGGGAAACCCGACGTCGTCTTTAAAATTGACCGGGGAACTTGCGATTTTGGGTCAGCCAGCGCCGGCGCTCCAATCCCTCCAACCATATACCTTACTTTGCTTTCAAAAAATGATGAATATTTGATAGATACGACAGGTTTGATAAGCAACATTGCCGACAGCATACATCATTTCAATTTATCTGTCGGAGACGGACGCAGTCATCCTGAACTTTCGTTTATCCGCTCCATTTCAACCAAAAACGGAATGGTTTTAATTTCAGGAACATCAGGGGCGTCGAAATACACGCATGAGGATCCTGCGTGCTGTCCATCTTTTGATTTCCGCTATACTTTCCATTATTACATAAACAAAAACGGTAAAGGATATGCAGAAATAGACGGTATTTACAACGACACACAACAATTCAAAATAAAATTGCCGTACAGGTAGAAATATCAAACAATTCAAAATTGAAAAAAATCTTGCAATTTTTGATGAGTATTAAAAGAATTCATTAATTTGAAATAACAAAAGGTTCAAAAACAGCAAAATTAAGATGCGGAAACTATTAAAATATCCGATAATTTAACTCATGTACCTCTAAAATCTCAGATATTTTCAAGAAAGTTATATCTTTGCACAAAAAAACAAAATAATATGAAGAAGACAATTTTCTCGATTTTAGCGGCAATGATGGTTGTTTCATCGTTTGCGCAGCAGGCTTTATGGGGCGGACAGGACGTCGTTTCGCCCGAAATCCATGCCGACAACACGGTTACATTCAGGCTTTTCGCTCCCGAAGCGCAAAAAGTCGAAGTTACGGGCGATTTTCTCCCGACACAAAAAATGCAAACTCAGATGGGAGAAATTGACGTTCCCGGAACTGCCGCCCTGACCAAAAACGACAAGGGCGTATGGGAATTTACCTCTCAACCGCTCGCTTCCGAACTTTACGGCTATTCGTTTCTGATTGATGGCGTGAAAGTTACCGATCCCAATAACGTATATTCGAGCCGCGATGTGGCTTCGGTTACGAGTATTTTTATCATCGGCGACGGGCGTGCAGACTTGTATAAAGTGAATGATGTGCCGCACGGAACGGTGGCAAAACGCTGGTACGACAGTCCGGCTCTCGGCATAACGCGACGCGTAACTGTCTATACTCCGGCAGGTTACGAACAAAGTCAGGAAAAATATCCCGTTTTCTATCTGCTGCACGGCGCCGGTGGCGACGAGGAAGCGTGGGTAACACTCGGTCGTGCAATACAAATCCTTGACAATCTGATTGCTCAGGGCAAAGCGAAACCGATGATCGTCGTGATGCCCAACGGCAACGCGGGTCAGAAAGCCGCTCCGGGCGAATCGGGGAGCGGAATGCCCAAGCCGTCTTTCATGGGCAATACGCGAATGGATGGCGCTTTTGAAGCGGCTTTTCCCGATGTCATGAAGTTTGTGGAGGCGAACTACCGCACTGTCAACGCCAAATCCTCGCGCGCCATCGCCGGCTTGTCAATGGGTGGGTTTCATTCGTTGCATATTTCCAAGGAATACCCGGATAAATTCGACTATGTGGGGCTGTTTTCGGCTGCCATTCTCCCGCGTGAAGGCGTTAAATCGCCTGTTTACGAAAATTTGGACGCCAAACTGAAAACGCAGTTCGACAACCCGCCCAAACTCTACTGGATTGCCATCGGAAAAACCGATTTTCTGTATCAAAACAATGTGGATTTTCGCAAAAAATTAGACGAAAATCATTATAAATATACCTATTACGAGACCGGAGAAGGGCATATCTGGAAAAATTGGCGGATATATTTGACGGAATTTCTTCCGATGCTGTTCAAATAATCAGCGTTGTCATTCAGAGCGAAGCGAAGACTCTCAAAATGTCCCTATTTCGTTAGACACGACAAAACAGAGAAGGCAAGTTTAGCGAGGTATCGTCTTATCTTTCAAATATTTCCGCAATTTTTTATCGAACGTGAAAATGGTATATTGGTCTTCTTCGGCATAGCCTGCAAGCAGGCAATCTACAAAATCGAACGCTGTGGAAGCATATACGCGTAGCGCATGAAGTACAACATGTTGCTGGGCAAAAGTAACATTTTTCACACTTGCCACATCTGTCAACGTTTGGGCGACGACAGTCCGTTCCACGCCATAAACTCTTGACAGGACATATACAATTTCTGCCACAACTTCAACAGGAATGAAACAAATGTCTTGGGATAAGCGTTTTTTGGCTTCTTCTACCATTGCCGGATTATCCTGCAGAACAAGGCGTAATATGACATTTGCATCAAATATGACCATATTTTTCCACGATATTATCCTCCCAGGCGTGCTGTTCCCTATCCCATAAAGCAGGATTGGCATATTCTTTCAGGCAGCCCGTCAAATTTTCTATCGAGACTTCCCGCTTTTGAGTCGTTTCTTTGATCTGCGGTATAACGATCACTTCCACTTTCAAATCGCCGGAAATCCAGGGCAAGTCAATAACTGGTCTAAGCACATCGGCATTTATAATTTTTCTGACTATTTCCATTATTTTATCCCTTAATTTTTGTGCAAAGATACGAAACTAATTGATAATTGACAATTCCTGTCTTGGGGAGGCTTTACGCCCGACATGACAAAAGGACTTCAACGAGTTGTTCCGTTTTGATACAAACTTACAAAGAGATATCAAGAAGATAATGAATTGATTATCAACAATAAAATCAATACAACAAAGTTCCAGACATAAAAAATCGCGTTCGCGTACATCATTTGTCCTGTTTTTTTCTTACTTTTGCAAGTCAATTTGAGAAAAAACAACAAGAAATGAACATTTCATACAATTGGTTGAAAGATTATATTTCTTTCGATATGCGGGCGGAAGAATTGGCTTCTGCGCTGACTTCCATAGGGTTGGAGACTGGAAAAATAGAAAAAATACAAACCGTCAAGGGCGGACTGGAGGGGCTGGTCGTGGGCGAAGTTTTGACCTGCACGGAACATCCTGATTCCGACCATCTTCACGTAACAACCGTTTATACCGGCGAGGGCGAGCCGCTGCAAATCGTGTGCGGAGCGCCGAATGTAGCTGCCGGTCAGAAAGTTATTGTAGCCCTCATCGGAACAACGCTTTACGACGGCGACAACGAATTTAAAATCAAGCGCAGCAAGATTCGCGGCGTTGAATCGTTCGGCATGATTTGTGCAGAAGACGAAATCGGACTCGGCAAAGACCATTCGGGAATTATCGTATTGCCGCCTGATACTCAAGTTGGTATATCCGCAAAAGACTATTACAAAATAGAAGACGACTACGTGCTTGAGGTGGATATTACGCCCAATCGCGTTGACGGGACTTCGCATATCGGCGTGGCGCGCGATTTGGCGGCTTTCCTGCAACAAAACGGCAAACCTGCAAGCCTGAAACTGCCTTCCATAGAGGATTTTAAGATAGAAGACCCTACGCAAACCATTGTTTTGGAACGAATTAACTCCGAAGGATGTATCCGTTATTCGGGCGTTACGATCAAAGGCGTCAGCATCGGGGAAAGTCCCGATTGGTTGAAAAACAGACTGATTGCCATCGGTTTGCGACCGATTAACAATATCGTGGACATCACGAATTATGTTTTGCACGAAACCGGGCAGCCGCTGCACGCTTTTGACGCCGCAAAAATTAAAGGCAACAAAATTATCGTGGACACAGTGTCCGAAGGTACAAAATTTGTTACGCTGGACGGCGTCGAACGCACTTTGACCCGGCAGGATCTGATGATTTGCAACGAAGATGGCGAGCCGATGGCTATCGGCGGCGTTTTCGGCGGCTTGGATTCGGGCGTGACGGAACGCACGACGGATATTTTTCTCGAATCGGCTTGCTTTAATCCTTCGTGGATACGCAGAACGGCGCGTCGTTTCGGGCTGAGTACGGACGCTTCTTTCCGTTTTGAGCGCGGTTTAGACCCGAATCAAACGGTTTTCGTGATGAAACGCGCCGCGCTGTTGATCCGCGAAATCGCAGGAGGGACGATAACGGGTGATATTCAGGACATTTACCCCCATGAAATGAAGCCTTTCGAGGTGGACGTTACTTTTGATAAAATTTGGTCGCTGACGGGCAAGGAAATTCCGGTCGAAACAATTAAAAATATCTTACATTCTCTTGATATTAAAATTGTTAAAGAGACAGGAGAAGGTTTGTTGCTGAAAGTGCCCGTGTACCGCTACGATGTGCGCCGAGATGTTGATGTGATTGAAGACATTTTGCGCATATACGGTTATAACAACGTGGAAATCAGTGATAAAGTCAGTTCCACGCTCAGTTATCAAACGCCTACGGATAAAAATTACAAACTCGAAAATTTGATTTCCGAACAACTGTGCGGAGCGGGATTCAGCGAAATTTTGAATAATTCGCTTACGCGCTTGGCTTATTATGAGGAACTTGTAACCTATCCCGCCGCAAAATGCGTGGCATTGATGAATCCCCTGAGCAATGATTTGAACGTGATGCGTCAGACTTTGCTTTTCGGAGGGCTTCAGAATG
>JAITMT010000377.1 GCA_031277235.1 Tannerella sp. | reverse complement strand
TGATAATAAATGGCTTAAATCGACAAAGAATGGGGTTTTTGCCAACGTGTTCATGCTTACTATCTGCGTCATTATCATTACGTAACAAATTCAATTGAGGGCACAAAGATACAAACTGTTTTTTGAATGTGCTAATTTTTTTTGAAAAAATATTTTTTTTTGGGTGAACGGGTGAACGGGTGAACGGGTGAACGGGAAAAGGGACGAAAGCATCTCTGGAGATGAATATGGATAATCCCAATGTAACCTCATTATCAATTATTTATGATTATCCATTCTCATCTCGATGCCTCATTTCGTTGTTGAAATTGGATAAAAATTTGGTTTTGCCCGGTAAACTTTCATTGTATGTCATTTATTTTCAGCCTTTGAATTGATTTTGCAGACAGGTTTTTGCGGTCTGTTTTTTATTCACTACTTTTGCGTTTGAAAAAAAAATTTCAGGCAAGTGCAACGAAACGGTAAAAAATTGCATCTATATAGGCAGACTCGATGATGACAATGGAGGAAAAACAACTGGTGAAAGGTTGTGTCGAAGGTGAACGGAAGGCGCAGAAGGCGCTGTATGACAGGTATTCGCCTCAAATGATGAGCGTGTGTCTTCGTTATATGAAGGACAAGGAGGATGCTCGTGATTTGTTGCAGGAGGGTTTTATATTGGTGTTTTCCAATATTGCCCGATTCAGGGGCGAGAGTACGCTGGGCACCTGGGTCAGGAAAATTTTTGTCAATGAAGCGCTGAACATGCTGCGGAGGCAGGATGTGTTGCAGGAAACGGTTGATATGGAGGATGATATGTTTAAGGACGTGATGGACGAAACGGTGATTTCGCAGATGTCGGCGGCGGAACTGATGGATTATGTCAAGAGTTTGCCCGAAAGTTTCCGTGCGATTTTCAACCTGTTTGCCGTTGAAGGCTATTCACACCGGGAAATCGGCGAAATGCTGGGGATTCCGGAAAATACCGCACGAAGCAAATATATGCGTGCCAGGTTGCGGTTGCAAAAAATGATTTTGAACGGTATGTAAGGCTGGGAGAAAAAAGTTTAATTAGAAAAGAAATGAAAGAGGAAAAAGGAAAGTTTGAAGAAATGATTCGCTCGAAACTGTATGATTTCGAGAGCGATACGAACGCGGACGACTGGGACGGAATTTCCGCCCGACTGCCTGCCGGAAAGGAGGTTAAACTGTTTCCATGGAAAAAATATATATCCATAGCGGCGGCAATCGCCCTGTTGGCGGTGCTTGTGGGCGGACTGTACTATTTCAATTACGAATCAAAATCCGGACTTGATCCGGGAGCGAATTACGCAGCGGAAACGACGGTAACACACGAAGGTACGGACGCGCGACTGCACGAATGGAGTAGGGTAGGGGAAACCCTCGCGATTGCCCAAACGGGAGAACGGGAGAACGGAAGAACGGGTGAACGGATAAACGGGAGAACGGCAGAACGGGAGAACGGGAAAAGGGACGAAAGATCTGAAATTGAGATGCTTCCTTTGGCTTCTTTGGAGAATATACGGGTTCATGTTGCGCCTGCTGTCCGTGATGTGGAGAAGGAGATGCGGAATCTGTCATCTTTCCTCGACGAAACGCAACCGCTTCTTGCCATGGCGGAAATGCCGGACGCAATCGCCGGACCATCCAAACCGCGTCGCCGCTGGGGATTCGGGATGGGCGGCGGCAGCATGGGCGTAAGTTCCGGTTCCGGAGGTCTTTCGAGTCTCGTGTTTGATGCAGGTCCCGCTTATTCGTACAGTCCCGATGCGGAACAGGGAATCTTATCGAATAAGGAGAGCAGTCTTTTTGCAGGATTGAGCCAAAGAGATATCCCCTATGCAACGGATATCCGGCACAGAACGCCGGTGTCGTTCGGGCTCGGTGTCCATTACGATTTAAGCGACCGCTGGTCATTGCAAAGCGGACTGGTTTACACGCAGTTGCGCTCCGACTGGACGATCAACAATCAGGCGTTCGTTGAAACGAATGAATACATTCAACGCCTTCATTATCTGGGAGTTCCCCTGTCTGTTTCCTATCGGCTGGGTCAGTGGAAAAATCTGCGGTTCTACGCTTCGGCGGGCGGAATGGCGGAATACAATATCGCCGGAAGTCTCAAGAGCACAATGTTTTACAACGGCGAACGGTTGACGGAACGCATCAACATCGAAATGAAAGAACCGCTGTTTTCGGTTCAGTCCCGGTTGGGCGTTGCGTTTCCGGTGTGGCGATTTGTCGGGATTTATGCGGAAACCGGCGCGTCGTATTATTTCGATAATAAAAGTTTATTGAAAACTATTAGGTCGGATAAACCTTTTACCGTATCTTTGCAGGCTGGAATTAATTTAGGTTTTTAATTTTTAAAATAGAAAATATGAAGAAAATAAGTTTATTTGTATTAGTGATGTTAGTGATGTTAGTGAGTATTAGTGGATTAACATCTTGTTTAGAAGGAGGTGGCAACAAAATGACAGGAAGCGATTTCGGCGTATTGACCACCGGAAATGGAAAGGCGCTCTTTGTAATAAATACGCCGTCAATGGGACCGGTGTACGATCCGCAGATTTTAGAATGGATTACTACCGGCGAGATGCAAGTGAATGGCTGTTATTTGCTTAGTTTTGAGATAGATTACGATCTTCCTGAAAATTCCTCGGACCAAGTGGCGGCAAACGGATATCAAACCATCTTGATAACGGGAAAGAATGAACTGACCGTACATAATGTCGAATCTGTTTTGACGGATACGTCGAAGGTGTTGACGGGTGAAATTCCGGTAATTAACGGTTTTGCCGAGGCTGGCGCCTACATAGAGCCTTATCTGATTGTTCCGCAAGCAGTACGTCATCCCGATGATGCGGATTTGGACTGGAATATGTCTTACGATAGCCGTACACTGACGGAGCCCGAAGAAGAACAGGGCGCCAGATATTATGATTTGTTTCTGCGTGTCGTGCAAACGGAGGAAAGTTCAAAATCTCCGCAGGATATAGGTTATTACAACGCCTATCAAATGCGGAGTTTTCTTCAAATGGCTGCGGAGCATGAAAAAGGAATGCTGGGCAGCAGTTATTCAAGCGGCACTTCCACATTCAGAATACGGGTTAATTATGCCAGGGAAATCAAGGACAGCGTCATTACATGGCAAAATTCGGTACAGCCAATTCCCATCGCCTTTTTTGTCGAAGAATGATTGTGAACCTGCAATTCAATAAAATAGAGGAGAATCACGACGAGTGTGGTGTTTTTGGG
>JAITMT010000331.1 GCA_031277235.1 Tannerella sp. | reverse complement strand
AAAGTAGCCGGCGTTTCGTCCGGTTTTGACTACACCCTGCAAGAAAACCAGCCGGAAATAGAAATAAAATTCTCAGCCGACATAGACCGGGAAACCGTTTCGTCAGCCGTAAAGTGGACAGACAAAAACAGCAAAACCATCGAATGGAACGTCTCTTTTCAAAACGGCGACAGCGTCATGGTCATCAAACCGAAATCACCGCTGGACTGGCTTTCAAAATATGCGTTTTCCGTATCCAACGCCCTGAAATCGAAATCCGGCGGTTCGTTGCGCTTTCCCATCAACGTAAATTTGACGACGTGGATAGATATGACCGATAAATTTCCGCAAATTCCGGACGAAGAATTGCTGGATTTGGTGCAAAAACAGACGTTCAAGTATTTTTGGGATTTCGGACATCCTGTCTCCGGCATGGCGCGGGAGAGGACAACTTCGGGAGATGTCGTAACGACCGGAGGCACCGGATTCGGCGTGATGGCGATGATTGCAGCGGCTGAAAGAGGTTTTATCACGCGCAGTCAGGCGCTGGAACGCATTCAAAAAATCGTCGCGTTTCTTTCCGAAAAATGTACGGCTTATCACGGCGCTTTTTCGCACTGGATCAACGGATCCACAGGCGCTACGCAGCCTTTCAGCACGTATGACAACGGCGCCGATCTGGTGGAAACGGCGCTCCTGTTTCAAGGTTTATTGACGGCAAGAAGTTATTTTGACGCAAACAGCGCGGACGAAACAACATTGAGAAACGACGTTACCGCCTTGTGGGAAGCCATCGAGTGGACATGGTTTCAAAAAGACGGTGAAAACGCGCTTTACTGGCATTGGAGCCCCGATTTCGGCTGGCAGATGAACATGAAAATAAGCGGCTGGAACGAAGCCCTGATCGTATATGTGCTGGCTGCCGCTTCGCCCACGCATCCCGTTTCGGGGGAAGTCTATGAACAGGGCTGGACGCGCAACGGCGCGTTTGTCAACGGCAAAAACTATTACAATTATACCTTGCCGTTGGGCGGCGATTACGGCGGTCCTTTGTTTTTCAGCCATTACTCGTTTTTGGGGCTGAATCCCGATGGACTCTCCGACCAATATACCGATTATTGGATGCAAAACAGAAATCATACATTGATTAATTATGCCTATTGCATCGCCAATCCGAAAGGCTACACCGGTTACAGCGACCAGTGCTGGGGTCTTACCGCTTGCGACGGAAACAATGGCTACAACGCCTTCTCGCCGACAAACGACTTGGGCGTCATTGCGCCGACGGCTGCCATTTCGTCCATGCCCTACACGCCGGAAGAATCCATGCGGGCGTTGCGCTTTTTCTACTACAAACTGGGCGACAAACTGTGGTCGAATTACGGATTTTACGACGCATTCAACCTCTCCGCACAATGGTTTGACAACCAGCATATTGCGATTGACCAGGGACCGATTGTGATTATGATTGAAAATTACAGGTCGGGACTGTTGTGGTCTCTTTTCATGTCCGATCCGGAAATCAAAAACGGTTTGGAAAAATTGCACCTCACCCCTGCCCCTCTCCACAAGAGAGGGGATGAATAGCCGGAAAGGTGGAGAAAAAATATGTAAATTATGAAAATTCTGTCAATTCTGTAAAAAATTAAATAAAAAGACTATGAAAAGAAAAGGATTATGGATACTTGCAACCTGCATTTTATTGGCAGGAAACATGCAATGTCAACAAAAAGTTCTCGAAGGAGATCAATTCATCAACGATTTGATGAGTAAGATGACGTTGGAAGAAAAAATCGGGCAACTCAACCTGCCTGCTTCGGGCGATATTACGACCGGGCAGGCGCAAAGCAGCGACATTGCCGAAAAAATCAAAAAAGGGCAGGTCGGAGGCTTGTTCAACATCAAGGGCGTTGAAAAAATCAGGGAGGTGCAACGCATCGCCGTCGAAGAAAGCCGCCTGAAAATTCCCCTGATTTTCGGCATGGACGTCATTCACGGATATGAAACCGTTTTCCCGATACCGCTGGGAATTTCCTGTACGTGGGATATGCAAGCCATCGAACAGTCCGCCCGGATTGCCGCCACGGAAGCCAGCGCCGACGGAATTTGCTGGACATTCAGTCCGATGGTGGATATTTCCCGCGACCCGCGCTGGGGACGTGTTTCGGAAGGAAACGGCGAAGACCCCTATCTGGGCGGTGAAATCGCCAAAGCCATGGTTCGCGGCTACCAGGGAAGCGGCGCCGACATGTACGCAACCAACTCGAATATCATGGCGTGCGTGAAACATTACGCCCTGTACGGAGCCGGAGAAGCCGGACGCGATTACAACACGGTGGATATGAGCCACATGCGGATGTTCAACGAATACCTGTATCCGTATCGGGCGGCTGTGGAAGCGGGCGTCGGCAGCGTGATGGCTTCGTTCAACGAAGTGGACGGCATACCCGCCACCGCCAACAAATGGCTGATGACGGACGTTTTGCGCGATCAATGGGGATTCAAGGGCTTTGTCGTAACGGACTATACCGGCATCAGCGAGATGATAGCGCACGGCATCGGCGATTTCCAGACGGTTTCCGCCCGCGCCCTGAAAGCCGGAATAGACATGGATATGGTCAGCGAGGGACTCGCCACGGTGGGTCAATCCCTGAAAGAGGGAAAAGTAACGCAGGCGGAAATTGACCGGGCTTGCCGCCTCGTTCTGGAAGCAAAATATAAACTGGGACTGTTTTCCGACCCCTACAAATATTGCGACGTCAACCGCGCCAAAACGGAAATATTCACGCCGGAGCATCGCGCCGTTGCCCGAAAAATAGCGTCGGAAAGTTTCGTATTGCTGAAAAACGCCGACAACACCCTGCCGCTCCGGAAAGGCGGTACGATTGCCGTAGTCGGTCCGCTGGCGAATACCCGTTCCAACATGCCCGGAACGTGGAGCGTAGCCGTTGATTTGACAAAGCCCGCGACCGTAGTCGAAGGCATTCAGGAGGTAGCCGGAGCAGACGTCAAAGTCATCTATGCCAAGGGAAGTCACTTGGTTGCCGACGCGCAGTATGAGGAACGCGCCACCATGTTTGGACGCACGCTGAACAGGGATCAGGAAACCCGCAGCAATGAGGCAATGTTGCAGGAAGCCTTGCAGGCAGCCCGGAAAGCCGACGTAATCGTGGCCGCATTGGGCGAATCTTCCGAAATGAGCGGCGAGTCGAGTAGCCGTACCGATTTGGGAATTCCCGACGTTCAGCAGACGTTGTTGAAGGAATTGCTGAAGACGGGAAAACCGGTCGTTCTGGTACTGTTCACCGGTCGTCCGCTGACGCTGACGTGGGAAAATGAAAACGTTCCGGCAATTCTGAACGTCTGGTTCGGAGGTACGGAAGCCGCCTATGCCATCGGCGACGTTCTGTTCGGCGACGTGAATCCGAGCGGAAAACTGACCGCCACCTTCCCGAAAAACGTGGGTCAGATACCGCTGTTCTATAATCACAAAAACACGGGCAGACCGCTGGAAAAGGGCAAATGGTTTGAAAAATTCCGCAGTAATTATCTCGATGTGGACAACGATCCGCTCTATCCTTTCGGATACGGACTAAGTTACACTTCTTTCGCTTACAGCGATATTCAACTCAGCGCTGCAAACCTGCCCGGCGACGGGGAAATTACGGCGTCCGTAACGGTAACAAATACCGGAGAACGGGACGGAGCGGAAGTCGTACAGTTGTACATCCGCGATTTGGTGGGCAGCGTAACCCGTCCTGTGAAGGAGTTGAAAGGTTTTGAAAAGATATTCCTCAAAGCCGGCGAATCGAAGACGGTGGAGTTCAAAATTACGCCCGAAATGTTGAAGTTTTACAACTATGAAATGCAGTACGTCAACGAGCCGGGCGATTTTGAAGTGATGATAGGCGGCAGCAGTGAATCTTTGCAAGCGGCGAAGATTACGTTGTGATAGTTGGTTTAAGAACAGAAATTATAGAAATGAGCGGAAAATTCCGGCAGGGGATTTTAACTCTAACAGGGTTTGGAACCCTGTTAGAGTTAAAAAACGGACAAACGTCCCGCAACCACCCCGTCGCTTCGCGACGCCCAAGCCCCCGCCCCCACACGGGGGAGGAGGAATTACGCCGGTAGATTCCCCTCCCGGGCGGGGTGGCACGGAGCGACGGGGGGCTTTATTCAATTAAAAATTGAGAATGAAGATCAAAGTCATTTCTTGCATTCCGTTAGGAAACAACGTTCATCGACCGGATTTTACGTTTCAATTACTTCTTACAGGGTACGATTTTGGGCAGTTTCAAAGAACTCGTTTGACTGCATCTGTCCTGTCCCTGTCTACATGAAACTTCGCTGCAAGGATACAGAGGTAACGCATTAAAATTTGATCAGTTCCACAAGAAAATCTTTGTTCCAAGTTGCTTTGAGTCTTTTTGACCCCGAACTTTCTTTTCCGTTGTCTTTTTTCAAGAGATTGAGTACGATTTTTCTGACGATTACGAAATTTTCAGCCGCTTGTTTTATTTTTCTCCCTTGTTCATCTTTCCGAAAAATCACAACCAATGTCCAGTGTAAACTGTTTTGGGATCGAGGTCACCCCTGCGCAAGGATACAGCCTTTTTTCAGATAACCAAAAATTTTAATTGTCAGGTATATTTGGTAGTTTCAACTACTGAATACAACTTTTTTTACAAAGGCAGGGAAAAACTTATTTGGGTGAATAAAAATCTTGGTCTATTGTTTTAATTTTGATATATCAACTTAAAAATAAAATTTTTCCCGAATCTCAATCTCTAATCCGGATATTTGCCGAGCGTATTTCCTTAATCGCAGGTTGCGCTCCGGAGTTGGCTGGCAGCGTAATGGATTGTATGTCAGCGCCAATGACGTCGTCCAGCACAATTGCATGGCGGGCGTCGGGCGTTTCGCAGCGGATTGTGCAATTTTTCAGTTGTACGTCTTTTGCATGCCTGAACCAGAATCCGAAGGCAGGCTGTGTTTTCAGGTCGCCGACATTATACCTGCCTACGCCGAGTTCCGGCGGCGTTGCTTCGGCGTCGCTTGCGGGATGACCGCCTTTGACTGTCAGATTTACTCCCTCGAACCGGATATCTGTTATGTATCCGGTATGCCGGCCGTCGGGTAACGTGAAGCCAAGACCTCCTTCCACTTCGGACGGGTCGGGCAATTTATAGCCTGCAATGATTGGCGTCGCTTTGCTTTGCGACCCGTCGTAGGCTTTCCACCGATTGCCTCTGAACGAACTCCCCGCATATACTTCATAGACGTCAATGTCCTGAATGGAAATGTTTTCGACCTTTCCGATATTTGAATTGGTACACAGCAGTTCATCCCTGACAGCCTCATTTTCCTGAAAGCGAAACCGTTGCACATCCGCTCCGATTACGCGCCCCCTGTTGGAGATGGAGATAAAGAAAGGGGCGCGCGTGCGGAACATCATTGAGCGGGAATGGATTTTACCGGTATGTCCCGAGTTGAGGTGCACATTTTTGACGGTGGCGCCGTCGTTGGTAGAGATGGAAAAGCCCGCTTTATTGGCGCCCAACACGTAAATATTGTCCACATAAACGTCCTGAATATCGTCAGCCGTTTCCGAGCCAATCTGAAACAGGTTGCAATTCGTATCGCCGATAACGTTACGGATTTTATAGTCTTTGACCGGGCGCGTAAATCCCAAGGAGCAATCGGAACCCAATTTCACAATATCGTCCGAACTTACTTTCGAATAGATATTGGTGACAACAACATGGTTACAAGCCATAAAATCATAAATATCCCGGGCATTCGACGTGCTGTGCTTCGCAAAATAGGTATCGTGCACATTGATGGTATCGGTTCCGGTAGCCAGCAGTACGAAATGTCCTCCCCGGTCTATTTGCAGCATATTATCCGTATCAAAATCACGTCCACCGCCGGGGGTGATGTAATAAGGCTCATCCCTTTCGGGATCATACCACAAATCCTGTTCCCTTTTCAAACCGCCAATCTCAATGTTCGTACAGAGTTTGAACGAAAACATTTTATCGGCTCGCTTGCCCGGTTCGTTCTTCATCACGCCATCGCTTGTGGCGAGGTTGCCGTTGCCGGTGATTCGCCCGTTGCCCAGAATCTTGATATTGTTTTCCCTTTCGGCAAAAAACATGGCGTTGCGGAAGAAAGTATGTCCTACATCCTGCTTTGTCAGCCAGTTTTCGGGATTTTCGTAGGGTCGCGGGTCGGTGGGTGAAAGCCCGGAACGGTAAGCCCTGTCGCTGAACCAGGTAGATTCAGGCTCGTCGCTTCCGGGTATCGCCTGTATGGTCGCTTCGCGGTCAATGTACAGCCAGACGTTGCTTTTCAGATATATCGTGCGCACATTGTACACGCCTTGCGGAAAAAACAGCGTACCGCCGCCCAAACGGTGTATCAGCGCTATGGCGGCATTGATGGAGTCGGTATCGTCGGT
Organism: Tannerella sp.; assembly: GCA_031277235.1. Classification (GTDB taxonomy): domain Bacteria; phylum Bacteroidota; class Bacteroidia; order Bacteroidales; family Tannerellaceae; genus Tannerella. Next base: position 1,972 of record JAITMT010000331.1, on the reverse strand, counting down.
GGCGCCATCGCCCTTTACGCCGAGTTCCTTCGCGTTTATTTTTCCCGAACGATACCCCGTAGTATTTGCAAGTTCTTCTCTTGCACCACTTATCTTTCGTGCAAAATACACAGCTGCATTTACTACGGTCAATGTGCCGGTAACGTCCGGACTTGCATACACTTCCGGCTCGGCGGTTACGTAATTTGCCTTAAATGGATAAGAGCCCGTTTTGGACAACTGAACATCTTTTATTTTGATTCTCAAATCAATGCCGTTCAACGGGCGTAAATCAAGTTCCGAAAAGGTGATGACCTGCCCCGTTTCCGGTGTTCCGGTAATTACTGCTTTTCCGACCTGTTTATAAGAATAATTTGTGCCTGTCCTGCCAATGGACTGCGCAGGCAACTCATTCAGTGTAACTTCGCCGCGTCCGATAACGTTCACGGTGGTATTGTCCGGCGTTACGCGGATACCGGCAGGTATGTGCAGTTCGACCTTTGCTTTCGGGCTGCGCTGTCCGGCGATAAAGTCCAGTGTCAGATCGCAAGGAGTGTTGGCGCGTATCTGCGACTGATGCAGCAGCAATTTTCCCGCGAGGGCGCCTCTTAGAATGCCTATATGATAGCGCCCTTTTGTTCCCTCCATTTCCAGCATATCGCCCGCTACAATTTCACCTGTGGCTTTAAGGTTTTCCCGAGCATCCAAAATTTTGTATTTCAATGGAAGTCCGTCTGTCCGAACGATTTGAGTGGACAGTTGTTCCACCGTCAGTCCCGTGGAAACCAATCCTCCGTCTTCAGGCGTATCAACCGTGAAACGATAAGTGGTTCCCGACGTCAGAATCAATGAATCTGCCGTGATACGGACAATGTTAGGCGCATTCTCCGAAGGCGCGATGGTAGCGCCTGCTGCAAGATTGCTGATGCAACAGCCTAACAGAAAACAATATACTGCAATTTTTTTCTTATTCACATTTATAGCAATTAAAAATATAATTCTTACTCAATCATCATAAAAACCCCAGAAACTGAGCCTGGTAATCATCATCATTCCGGTATTTTGCTGTACCGAATTATAGGTCTGTTTAACGACCAGTCTCAGGTAGCGGTATGAATTTTGATCATCTTGTGTATCAGCGCTATAGCCCTCTTTGAAATATCTTACCCATTCGGGATCCGACCAATTCTCGGGGTCACCTGTGCCTCCGGCGCCAACCAGGGTGTAGTTGGTGTTTATGAGCAAGTTGCCATTTGACAACAGGATTTGACAATCGGCTATTTTCGTCCATGTCCCGTCGGTTGCCCACGTGTTTTCGCCGTTTGCTACCGCCCAACTTGTCCAATATTTAAGACTGGCAGCCTTGTCGGGAAAGTCCGAAAGCGGCTTGGGCGCATTGGAACCCCATATCTCAAAGTCAACAGGGAACGGTGCAAAAGGCGTCGGCCTGGTTCTCGGATTAAATTGCATCCGCGTATAGCGAGCCGCAACTCCCATATCCATAGTTACATACATGGGCATTGGAGTAAGCGAAGTCGTCGTAGGCGTATATCCGGGTATGTACCACTGATAGTTCGTGCTTTCTCCGGGACTCCAATAACCGCCCCCTGAATTGCTGTTCGGGGCGGCGGCATCTACTGCAATCTCGAAACGGCGGTTGTCGGCTGTATAAGCAAGATCGCCGCGCCAGGTGTTATTGTGTTCGCCATCATTGGCGGCTGCGGCATTCGCAAGAACTTTAGCATCCATTTGCGACCATATATAGGTTCCATCTTCGTTTTTACCGGCTAATTCCACTCCGTAATCTTTAGGAGGAACGGGAATTTCCACCGTTATTTTTGTGGATTTTTCAATTCCTGCAATACCGGCGGTAATAACAGCTTCACCAATTCCATAATAAATAACCCATCCGTTTTCCAGTACGGAGGCCACTTCGGGATTTGACGACGACCATTTGACGGCTTCAGTTTCAGTTGCATTTGCCGGAACAAAC
>JAITMT010000188.1 GCA_031277235.1 Tannerella sp. | reverse complement strand
GTTTCCATGAGCCACGGCTTTACGGCAACGATCACGACGTCAGCGCCTTTCACGGCTTCCCGATTGTCGGTCGTAACCTTTATTTCGGGATTATCCGCCTGTAAAGCGGTCAGGACGCCGGTCGAGCGGTCGGCGCAACACAGTTCAATCCCGCTTCCCTTCAGCCCCCGCGCAATAGCGCCGCCCATATTTCCGCTGCCAATGATTGCAAGTTTCATCATTTTTTTATTCTTATGCGCGACAAAAGTACAAAAAATAACTCCTCCAAAGATATTTTGGGGGTAATTTTCGTGATTTTTTGTGATTTTGCGGGGAAAAGACGGGAAAGAGGGTAATTGGGGGATTGGAAAATTTGAGGATTTGAGGATTTGAAGATTGCATTTCACGCTTATAATTTCTATTTTGAAAAAAAATTAACATTTTATTTTTTTTGTTAAAAAATTGACTATCTTTGCAGCGATTTCTATTCAAAGAAAGTACGATATGGTAGTGATTTTAATGTTTTATGGCTTGATAATCAACCTTTATCAGTTTGACCGTGTCCGGTATCATATCCTGCATATTCATACGGAATATCAGGGTAAATGGGGTGTATTTCCGATACTTGGAAGAAAAATTATTGAAGGTAAATTGAGGAATGATAGGACAAGTATGCGAAATTCGGTTTTGAATTGCGCAGAAGAAAATTGCTTACCGGATAGGGAATCAGAGAAAGCCGGATTCCGGTTTTTAAGATTGAATCGCTAAAATAAACAATATGAGTCCAATAGTTACAAAAGTTAAACCGAAGAATGATTGTTTTTTGAATTTGCCGTTTTCAAACGGAGTTGCTTTGGGACTTGATACTGTTTACTCGGAGAGCGTCAGAATATATTGTACTAACTTTTAAATTTATGAATTGTATGGTATGACACACGCGCAGTAGTGCGCATTTAGAGAAATATTTAAAACGGCGTTTACGCACAATCTTGCTATTGAAACTTAGGAACTTTCAACAGTATTACAAGAAAAATGTGAAGCGCTCGCAATGTGCGGGCTTATATCTTGTAATACAGTATCCTAAGACTTCAATAGCGGATGATAAGTCCGCTATTTTTATTATCTGGAACTCTATATTAAAAGGTATATTATAAATTGAAATATGATGAATAAGAAAGTTAAATTATCAAAGCGAGAATGGAGCCGGAGAGCGTTTCAAAAAAAAACGGGATGAGAATAATGAATTATGAACATGAAGAAAATCCGGAATACTTTGTATCCCCGTGTTTTGGATCTGTAAAATAAAGTTTAACGCTCCGTTTGGAGGCAAAAAAGATCAGTAATGAGAAACAAATATTTTTTAGGTTTTTTAATATTTATGGCATGTTTGCCATTTGCGTGCAACGAAGGCAGAAAAGAAAATACCAACGGAAAAGCTCCACTTGTCATTAGTGATGAGCAGTCGGAAATTAAACCCGTTGTCAATATCTATATTGAAAATTCGGGCAGTATGGACGGATATGTGAATGGCGATACGGAGTTTAAACAAGCCATATTCGGCTATCTCGGAAAAATTAAAATGTCCGGATTTACCGATACTTTAAACCTGTTTTATATTAACAGTCTTATTTTACCGCAGGGAACGGTCATCAAAGATTCCAATGCGGTTATTATGCAGGATTTTGTCCAAAAACTTAATCCCGCAACATTCAAATCCAAAGGTGGAAATCTTGGCATTTCAGATATTGCAAATGTTATCAAAACAGTTTTGTCTGAAACACAACAAAATGAAATTGCAATTTTGGTAACCGATGGTATTTTTTCGCCGGGCAAGGCAAACGCGGCAGATTATCTTTCCATTCAACAAACAGGAATTGCTGTTTCCGTTGATGAATATCTGGATAAATACCCAAACACGGCAGTAATTGTTTATCAGTTATCGTCTAATTTCAAAGGGATATTCTACAATAAAGCAGATGCCAAAATTTCAATAAACGAACAACGTCCTTATTATATGTATATATTTGGCGATGCAAAATATTTGTCCGATTTACGCAAAAAGGCTCCGGATAATGATTTTAAAGGCGGGGGTATAAAAAATGTTTTTTCAATCGTCTCCGGCAGTCAGCCGGTAAAATACTTTATAAACCCAAGTATAGGCAAATTTAAAAAATCAAAAAAAGAGACTAAAACCACTATTGAAGATTTGAAAAAAGACAGCCACACGGGAAAGGTTAAATTTGCGGTAAATGTTGATTTTTCGGGTTTACTGCTGGATGAAGATTATTTGCTGAATAGCAATAACTATGAAAATAACAGTAAGTATGACTTGGAAATCAAGCCAAGCACAACTAAAGGAAAAGGTTACACACATACTTTGAATTTCAGTTCCGACAAAGTATCTAAAGGCGATGTTGTCGTAAGGCTTAAAATCGTTCTTCCCGCTTGGGTCGGTGATGCCAATGACGATGACGGTTCTACCGCTTCAGAAGGGAAAACTTATGGAATAAAATATCAAATTGACGGTATTTTTGATGCTTTTACTTTTGATAATAAATATTATACGGAAATAAAAATAAATATTAAATAAAATCTTTTGAGTTATGTTTTTTGAAACTATTTATCGTTGGTTTGCTGCTTTATTTGGCGGAGATATGGCTGATTTTCTGTCGGGATATGAGTGTCCCTCCGAAGATACGGAAGGCGGATATTTGGATAGCAATCAATTTCTAATGTATGGATTTATAGCATTGGGAATAGCGCTGGCTGTCGTATTTCTTTATTATTATGTTATTAATCACCCGCGATTCAACAAACGGTGGTCGTGGTTATTGATGCTAATGCTGGTAGGATTGTCCAATTTTTTTATCGGCGCAGGAATAACTCTTGGCGACCTGTGGGCAGGAAACATTGGCGAGTGTCTTGTGAATGGCGAAAATGGAGGTATTTACGAATCTTCCTGCTGGATGTTCGGGCTTGCCAATCTTTTCGTATCAGCCGGTTTTTTCATCTTTTTTTCAGTCGCACTTAAATGGTGGAGTACCAATTGTAAACGCGTCCCGTTTTAATTGTAATTAATAATTAGATATGAGTAAATTATATGTATTCGGAATCGGTGGAACCGGTTCGAGAGTTTTAAAGTCTCTCTCAATGCTGTTGGCAGCAGGAGTGAAAATCAATGCAGATGAGATTGTACCGATAGTGATTGATCCCGATCACGCGGCTGCCGACCTTACCCGCACAATAAAATTAATGCAAGATTACAAAAGAATCTACGACCGCATCGACCACAACAACTATAACAGAAATGCTTTTTTTGGTACAAAAATTAACTTGGAAATCATTCCTTCGGTGAGAATGCCTTTGCAAAACACCGAAAACACCGATTTCAAGGATTACATTGGTTTATCGCTGATGACAGACGCAAACGGCAAACATAATGCCAACTACGCACTGGCAAAAATGCTGTTTTCGAATAAAAACCTTGATGCAACGATGGAGGTTGGCTTTAAGGGGAATCCAAATATCGGCAGTGTGGTGCTAAATCAGTTTGCATTGTCTGACGAATTCAGAAATTTTGCCGCATCTGTTGGACAGGACGACCGTATTTTTATTATTTCGTCCATTTTTGGCGGGACCGGTGCAAGCGGTTTCCCGCTTTTGTTGAAAAATATACGAGCGATCGGTGACACGCAATCGGGCTGCGAGAATGTGAAAAATTCCATTATCGGCGCCATATCGGTTTTGCCTTATTTCGATGTTGTACCCGATAATAACCCTGATGAAGAAATACGCAGCGAGATAGATTCTGCTACCTTCATCAGCAAAACCAAAGCTGCCTTAAGTTACTATGAGCGCAATATGACAGAGGTTAACGCTCTGTATTATATCGGAGATAATATCAGTAAGCAATATAAAAACTCGGAAGGCGGCTCTACACAGCAAAACGATGCACATTTTATTGAACTTGCGGCAGCATTGGCGATTGTTGATTTTGCTGCACAAACGGGTTTAAGCACTGCAAATGGACAGTCACAAGGCACTATTTACAAGGAATTCGGCATAAAAACGGAAGCGAGAGAAATTGCTTTCGCCGACTTGGATGCCAAGACCAATACAACCATTAAAAAACCTCTGACGGCATTCACTTTGTTTTGCAAATACTTAAACGAACAAATCCGGGATTCGTATAAATCGCAACCGTGGGCAAAAGATCACGAGTTTGACGAGAATTTTTTTAAATCGCCGTTTTTTCAATCGGAATTGACTGATTTCAAAGTCGCATATTTGCAGTGGTTGATGGAAATGGGCAGGAATGTACGCGCTTTTAAACCGTACGATTTGAGAGAAAAGAAAAATGATGTCTTTTCGCTTATTACGGGAGAAACATCTACCAAGGTTGCAAGCTTGAAATCAAATTACGCTTTGTTTGACGACTATTTAAATACAAAACAGAGTAAAATCAAAACGGACAGCGCTTCCGAACAGATTTTTGTTGAACTGTTTTACAATGCGATAGACGAATTGCTTAAATCAAAATTTAGAATGTAAAAGTTATGAGTTATATATTCAGATTACACACGGAGGGCAATAACGCTCTGACCGATTGGGGAAATTCTTCCAAATACGGTACAAATGTCATAGAGCAGATTCAGGACCCGAATGGCGAATCGGCAAAACGTGAAATTACTTCAATTCCTTCTCCTTTTGCGCGGATTGATTTGGTAAAAACCGCTTTCGGAAAAGTAGCGGCAATGGGTATTGACGGCAAAACCATTCACCACAAAATGGTATCGGATGCGTTCGATGTAGGACAAATTTTTTTTGAGTACGATAAATTTGCCGACCAGTTGGAAATAATTGTTTGGGATAAGGAAAACGACATGAACGAATTGCTTGAATCTCCTTACCGGGAGCACGAATTATTGGGAAAAACCTACGATATATTTCTCAAACAGGACGGTAGAAAATATAATTTTGCCCGGATGGACAGAATGTATCTGCTTAATTACAAGAACGGCATAGGCATAACCAATATCATCGGTGCAACTTCTCCTGCCACACTTTTTTTCAGTTCAGCGAACGATTTCAGTGAAGCAGGAGAAACAATACGTTTTGGCAATGACCGCCCGTTTGACGACGAATACATGCCACTATACAGGCGCGATTTGGAATATCAGAAATTCTGGTATCTGTTGCGCATTGTTAATCGGGAATTTCCCCGCCTTTTTCCTGAAGTGAATAAATATCTTGACGAAAATTTTGAAAAATTAACGCAGCAAACGCAGCAAATTATTCGCAATTTACAGGCAAGCGCGATGGACAATTACGCCGAAGTCGCAGTAAATGGCGAAGCCGGCAATCTGGTATATGTTATCAACGGTATGCCTGTGAGACAAAAGGTGCAGGACGCACAAGCAATTGAATGCAGCGGTTTTCTTCTTGCCCGGTCAGACTATCGCATTGACGGCAAAAAGCCGCTCGTATTGCCGGTGGATACTTACACCAAACAGACTCTCTATACGATGGAAGCGTGGGACAGAAACATCAAAATTCCTTATTATGACCCTGCACCACAGAGCGAACGTACTCTGCCCGGCGACGGTTCAAAGTATCCTTATTTTACTATCGGCGATTTTCTGACTGATACCGTCATACGTATGCCGTACGGAATTAACAGCGCCAATTTCTTTGATGGCAATTTCGACAGGGCAGACGGCAACAGTTACCTGTTGCCGCTCAAAAGCCTGTTTTTTGAGTGTTTCACGGTAGAACAACTAACAGGGACACTTTCGAACGGTAAAAAAATGTTTGAATTGCAAAACCGTCCTGATGGTATTAAAGCCGTTTTGCGTATTCCCGTGAAAGATGATGTGATTGAATACAGCCGTATTTATTTTGAAGGAGGTACGGATCCCGATAAAACAAAAGAAACAAATGATGGAGCATTGCTCGAAAAGAAGTTTGGCTTGGGAATAATGCCGCTGGTGAAATTTCCCGATGATGTTGAGAAATACTACCGCATTGCTCTGTTTGACAAAGGAGAATTGGATGTCAAATTAACTTGTTACCGGGGCAACAGTCCGATAAAAGAAGAGGCGCATATTGTCAGGGAAGCAAAAAATATTGATTTGAACGAATGCAGCAAAGAAGCGTATGTGATTACAGATAATTTCGACAGAATAAATGTATCGGTGAGTGATATTCAGGGTGTGATTATTCCTAAATTTAAAATAACAAATGGAAATAGAATTTTTACTTTTGCTATTGACTTTGGTACGACCAACACACATATAGAATACGGTTTTGTTACCAATGAAGGTCAATTGCCTTCCAATTCAAATTCCTTTGACATTCTTTCGGGAGAAGAACAGATGCTCCGGTTGCATACGCAATACAGTGACCGCGACATTAACGGAGCATTCGTACATAATTTCATACCTAATACTATTGGCGATAAAAATAAGGACGATTTCTCATTCCCGATGCGTACCGTTTTTTCGGAATGGAATCGAAATAACCGCAGTGATAACATGTATGCTTTGGCAAATGGCAACATTCCTTTTCTTTACGAAAGGGAGATGTTCCCGGATGCCTACAATGAAGCCCGTACCGAACTCAAATGGCGAGGCGAAGAAGAAGACTGTCTGGTAAAACTTTATTTGGAGAATATCTTTCTGCTGTTGCGGAATAAAGTGATACTGAACGGCGGAAATCTGAAAGCAACCAAAATCATTTGGTTCTATCCTGCAAGTATGGACACGGGCAAATTCGACAATTTCAATGGCTATTGGATGGAATTTTACAAAAAATATTTTGGCGGCGACGCTGAAAAAAACTTGATAACGATTTCCGAATCAGCCGCACCACATCGCTACTATAAGCGTAAAAAAGGAGCAAGTACCGAAGTCGTCACCATTGATGTGGGGGGTGGCACTACAGATGTTTATATCGTTGAAGACGACAAACCTCAAATGTTACTTTCATTCCTGTTTGCTTCAAATGCCATTTTTGGAGATGGGGGAATAGGCAATGAAGCCCGTTGGGATTCCGATAGCAACGGTTTTATTCAACGTTATTACAACGAATTTATTGAAACTCTTTCTGCCTGCGGTTTGGATGACTTAACAGCCACGATTCAACAGATTACGAGATACCAGAATTCGTCTGATATTATTGCTTTCCTGTTTTCGTTGTTGGGAAATAAAAAAGTAAAGGGCAATGAATCACTTAATTTTCTGGCAAAACTTTCCAATAATAAAAAATTCAAATACGTTTTTATCTTGTTTTACGGTGCAATTATATACTTTATTGCAAAGTCTATGAGAACTAAAGGTTTGAAACGACCTTTGACTTTGGCTTTCAGCGGAAATGGTTCAAAAACCCTGCGTGTTCTCTCATCGAATAACAACACCATTGGTGAATTTGCCCAACTGATTTTCGACGGTGTTTACGGAACGAAAGGCAGTCGTCTGGACATTATTTTTGAAGACGAGCCGAAAAAAGCCACAAGTAAAGGTGGTATTCTCAACTCGATACCTCAAACTCCTGCTGATATTAAGAAAATCAAATTTACTTTAATCGGCGATAATATGAACTGCATGGCAAGTAAGGAAGTCAAGTTTGAAGATATTACGGAAAGTGTTCAAAAGCAAATAGTTAATTCGGTAATCGAATTTGTCGATTTCCTGTTTGAACTTCACGAAAAGAACGACGAGTTTCTTACCGCTTCGCTTGGCGCTGATGACAGTATTATCAATAAGGTAAAAGAAATCTGTAAAGACCGTATTGAATTGTCACAATCACTGAAATCGGCTTTAAGTCATAAGCGGGAAAATAAAAAAGTGGAGGAAACGCTGTTTTTTTATCCGTTGATTGGCGTTTTGCACGAATTAGCGTCAAAAATAAACAAAATGTGAAGTTTAATTTTTTAGTTTTATAAGAAAATGAAAAAAATTGTAGTAATATTATCTGTAATTTTGCTAACATGTAATGTGAGTTCGGCACAGGAAGGAAACAATGAGAATAGCCTTACTAATAGTCCTGATACTACTTCTCCCGCTTATAATGACAATCAAGGCGAAAATGATGACGAAACAGACAGGAAAGATTCTCCTATTCCGAATAATAACAAGGACTTGAATCCATCCGAAAATGATGACAAAGTACCTCCAAACCAAAAGGAAAAAGATGAACTTAATGGGAATGAAACCAATGATGGACGTTTCCCGAATATTGCTTTTTACATACTTTGCGGCTTTGCGGTTGTTTTACTTATTCTTTTAATTCTTTTGAAGATAAGTGCCCAAAAGCTAATTTCTGAAAAAGAAAGTTCCATCAACAAGTTAAAACAGAATAGAGAACGGGAACTGTGGAAAAGAAACGATCTGGAAAATAAGGTAGATGCGCTTTCCGCTGAGAATGAGAGTCTAAGAGAAGAGAACCAAAAACTTAAATCCACCATTTACCTTATGCAACATCAAAATGTCAGTCATGAGATAAAAGAGCAGTCTGTAACTCCACCGCCATCATATCCGCAAACGTTCTATGCCGATTCCATTATTGAGGGAAAATTTAATAAAATAACCAATCAGGCAAATGTTGATACTGTTTTTGAGTTATTGTTGAAAAAAGCGGATGACCGCAACGCCGAATTTACAATTTACGAAAATGCAAAACGCCGTGTCTTGAAAAATGCAGATTTTATTGATGGTTGTGAAAAACAGAGAATTAACTCAAATCCAGTTGATTTACAGGTCGAAAATGGAATTGCTACTTTGCAGGATAATGGTAAATGGCAAATTACTCAAAAAGCAAAAATAAAATTCATATAAAACTATGCAAAGACAAGTATTCATTTACATACTGATAATTACGCTGATTGTTCCGCTATTTTCCTGCAGGCACAGCAGGCGGCGCGAACCATCAACGACCGGCGTAGAAAAAGTAGAAACCGGTCGAAAATTAAATTCCATTCATAAAAAATCAATTATTAAGATGTACGAAAAATATGGAGTATATCATATTCCATGCAAGATAAATGGTACGGAAATGGAATTTATTTTTGATACGGGGGCATCAGACATTACCATGTCGCTCACAGAGGCATTGTTCCTATACAAACAGGGGAAATTGAAAGATGACGATTTTATCGGTACCCAGCAATATCAAATTGCTGATGGCAGTATTCACGAAGGGGCGATTGTCAGATTGCAAACAGTCCAAATAGGCAATAGAACACTGTATAATATTCAAGCATCTATAGTCGATAATTTGGCAGCGCCATTATTGCTTGGACAGTCTGCACTTTCGGAATTTGGCAAAGTATCCGTTGATTACAATCGAAATGAGATTACTTTTGAGTAAAAAATATTCTTATGGCAAAAATTTGTATAAATCCCAATTGCGAAAGAGAAATTCCAAGTACCGCAGTATTTTGTTCATTTTGTGGTACACAGCAAGTTGAAAACGAAAATTTATCGGAAGAGGAAAAACTGCACAAGGAATTGAGCGAAACCGGAGAAATGATTGAATTATTGGAAAAATCACTTGCCGACGCTCACAGTCAAATCGAAAACGGTACTGCTGATGAAGAGATTCAAGGATTAAAAAACAAATTGATGGCTGAACAGGCGAATCAGACGAATTTGCAAAATCAAATCACGGCAAAAGATAAAGAAATAGAGCAACTTGAACTTCTTGTGAATAAAAAGGATAAAAGCGGCGGGTTTATAATCTTTATAATATTGCTTTTTCTGGCGACGGTTATTTTGAGTGTTGTTTGTTTTAGTTTGAATAATGAGGTCAATCAGAAACAAAATGAGCAAAAAAAAGTGCAGGAAAGACTTGATAATCTGCGACAAACTTTCCCATTAAGAATCACCCGTATAGAATTGGCAAATACAGATAATAGCGGTAAAATTATTGATGATTTTGGAAGCAAGCTATATCGTTCCCGTTTGATGTATTTAAATCCTAAAATCCACTTTGACAATTATTTGGAAAACAATAAAACTTTTAATTTTGAAATACATTATGTAGATGCCTGGGGTAGAATGGAATATAATACCGGCTCGGGGAAAATCCCTACCAGTGAAAATTATATTTCAACGGCAGACGCAAGTGTAAGGTTAAGCGGTTGGGGAAGTAACCATAAAGGAAATTGGAAATCAGGAGCTTGGACTGTTGAAATATGGTATAATGACGTTTGCTTGGGAAGAAGAGCATTTACAATATATTAAATTCAGTAGAAATGGCAAAAATTTGTATAAATTCCAATTGTGAAAAAGAAATACCAAGCATTGCAATGTTTTGTCCGTTTTGTGGCACACGGCAGAACAGCGATCTTTTAACGGAAAAAGAGCAGGAAATTGAGAAATCACAACAGCAGTTATCCAAAACACAACCAATAAAAGAAAAAACGGTTATAGAGACGCCTCCTTTGCCTGATGTTGAACAGTATATTGAAAATCAACAATATAAAAATTTGTCTGACTTTTCAAACAAAGGAATATTCAAACGTCCATTCTTTTTTAAAGGCAGAATCAGGCGCACAGAATTTTGTCTGTCATATGTTATCTATTCTGTTTACACTTTACCGTTCGATATAGTGAATGAAAATGAAATCAGTGAAGGTTTTGCCGTATTTTGGTTATTGTTACTGATTCCAATGATATGGTTTATACTTGCGCAAGGTACAAAACGTTGCCACGACAGAAACAATTCGGGATGGTATCAAATCATTCCGTTTTATCTGTTCTGGATGCTTTTTGCTAAAGGTGACGACGAAGAAAACGATTACGGAGACTCCCCCAAATAAAATTTTAGATATGGTAAAAAATTGTATAAATCCCAAATGTGGAAAAGAAATCTCAAGCAGTGCAACTTTTTGTCTGTTTTGTGGTACACAGCAAGTTGCAAACAAGAAATTATCTGAAGAAGAAAGACTGCGCAAAGAAATGGCTCAAGCAGAAGCAACGATAAAAATCCTGAAAAAATCGCTTGCCGAAACACAGGAAAAAATTCAATCCGGTACATCCAACAAGGAAATTGAAGCATTGGAGAAAAGGTTAACAGTATCCAACGAAAAAATTGAAGTATTAGAAAAAAAGTTAGCAGTATCCAACGAAGAAATTGAAGTATCAGAAAAAAAACTGGCGACAGAGCAGACTAAGCAGAAGAATTTGCAAAATCTGATTGACAGTAAAACCGAACAGATAGAACGACTGAAACTCGCTTCAAAGAGAAAAAAGAAAAGTGGCGGGCTAATGTTTTTCATGCTGTTTTTTTTGTTGACAACCCTTGTTTTAAGCGGAGTATGTGTTTCATTGAATAAAAAGTTACAGCAAACCAATAGTATTTCGCAAAGCGAGATAGGTAATAACAGCGACCTCCAGGATGAAATCAATAGTTTGAAAAGTATGAACAGCAAACTTGAAAATGAAAATCAAAAATTACAACAGGATTACAGTAATATACAAAGCGAAATAAAAAATAGCGGTAACAATAGCAGCAATCTGCAAGAAGAAATCAAGAATTTGAAAAGTACGAATAACGAACTTGAGAATGAAAATAAAAAGTTACGGCAAGATTATATCTCCTCGCAAAATGAAATCGCGAATCTAAAAAAACAGGTTCCTCAAAAATATGAGACATTAGATTCCAATCAGTCTTTTTATGATAAGCATGGTGATTATGAATACGGACATTTCCCCAATAAAGTTGTTGTAGAGATATATACACAAAGAAATGGCTACGGTTTAAGCGATGACGGATGGATACCGATGTCTCGTTTGAGAAAAATTGAATAAGTTATGAAAATAAAATTTGCGATCTATTTCCTGCTCCTGTTTTCGCTTTTTGCTTTCAACTCCTGCAACAGAAATTCCGGTAGACGACATGGAAAAATAAATACTCCAACTATCGAAAAGAAAGAAAGCATAAAACAAGATTCAGGCAATCAAGTCAAAGTCGTCGGAATTACCGACGGCGATACATTTAAGGGATTGACCTCTGATTATCAGGAAATAAAATTCAGAATTTACGGTATTGACTCTCCCGAGAGAAAGCAGGCTTTCAGTAACAGAGCCAAGCAATATCTTTCGGATTTGATATACGGAAAAACTGTAGAAGTGAAACTACACAGGAAAGACCGGTACGGAAGGTCTATTGTGTGGATTTTTACGGAAGACGGTCGGGATGTTTCCGCAGAGATGCTAAAAGCAGGGATGGCTTGGCATTACAAAGAATATGATTCCACCCAACAATATTCAGATTTAGAGTATGAAGCACGTCTTTTGAAAGCAGGTTTGTGGGTTGACAAAAATCCTAAAGCTCCCTGGGATTTCAGAAAAGAGAAAAAGAAGAAAAAGTCTAAGGAAACACAAACCGATTGAGCCGAAGTTCACAACTCATTTGCAGGCTTTTTATCTTTTTTATCCCCATTTTATTTGCCAATCTCAATCTTTATCCATAATTTTGCACGGAAAAAAACGGGATGGACAGATGCTGAGAACTAATATCACATACTTGATTTTGCTACTGATAACGGTAAAATCTTTTGCCGGGGAAGACGATTCTTTGCGGCACATTTTGGATAAAACGATTGATAACCAGGCGTTTTACACGGAAAAGAAAGAGCAGAGAATCGAAAACCTGAAACAACTGTTTTCGGTAGGAGGTCTGACTGTGCGCCAGCAATACGACATTCACAATAAACTCTACGACGAATACCGGAAATACCAAACCGATTCGGCAACCACCTACGTGCAGAAAAACAAAGTCATCGCGGAAGCATTGGCTGACAGCGAATTGTTACCCGAAACAAACTTGAAACTGGCATATCTGTACAGCGCGCGCGGCATGTACATCGAAGCGAAAAACCTGCTCGACAGCATCAGCAAAAACCGGTTGCCCGACCGACTGTTGCCCGATTACTACGAGATTTACGGCACATTTTGCAGCGGATACGGGCAAAGCAACAACAACATCGCATATTATCAGGAAAGCGAAAAATACAGGGATTCCCTGCTCTCCATCCTCGACACGGAGTCGTTGCAATACAAAATCGCATACGCCGCCGATTTGCTGTATGGCAACCAGGGAGGCAAGGATTTGCTGCTCGAACTGATGAACGGAACGGACGCTTCGTCGCCGGAGCGCGGCGTCATCGCCTACTATCTCGGCTATCTTTACGAAAGGGAAAACAACACGGATTCAGCCGAAATTTACTACATGATTTCCGCCATTGCCGACGTCGAAAACTGCATCCGCGACAATGCTTCCCTCCGCGCCCTTTCGCTGCTCTATTACGCAAGCGGAAACATAGACAAGGCGCACAGGTTCATGAAGATAGCGATTGACGACGCTCTCGCCTGCAACCTGCCTTACAGGACGGTCGAAATTTCGGCGTCCTATCCCATCATCAGCGTCGCCTACCAGGAAAAGGAAAGCAAAAGCAAAACGAATTTACTCATTTTATTGCTCATAATCAGCCTGTTGCTCATTATCGTATTTATCAGTTTGCTGTACATCTACAAGCAAATGCAGCGGCTGGCAAGGATTAAAAACGAACTTTCGGAAACAAACCTCCGCCTGAGCGAACTGAACAGCGAATTGTCCGATACCAACAGTAATCTGGCGGAATCCAACGTCGTCAAGGAAGAATACATCGGGCACTTCTTCGACCTGTGTTCCTCCTACATTGACAAGATGGAAAACTACCGCAAATCGCTGAATAAATTCGCGACCAACAAGCAAATGGAAGACCTTCACAAAATGCTGCGTTCCACACAACTTGTTGATAATGAAGTCGAAGAATTATACAACAAATTCGACGTTATTTTCCTGAACCTGTACCCCTCGTTTGTCGAAGAATTTAACGCGCTGCAAACGCCCGGCGAGCAGGTTTTGCTGAAAAAGGGAGAACTGATGAACACTGAACTGCGAATTTTCGCCCTGATACGCCTCGGAATTGCCGACAGCGTGAAAATCGCAAGTTTTCTGCGCTATTCCATCAGCACCATTTACAATTACAGGGTAAAAGCCCGCAACAACGCGACTGTTCCCCGGGAACAATTTGAAGGATACATCATGAAGATAGGCGTGAAAAAATAAAACGCA
>JAITMT010000229.1 GCA_031277235.1 Tannerella sp. | reverse complement strand
GAATTTGCTCGTGATTCTTTGCGGCGACGAACGGGCTACGCCGATTGTCAACACGGGAACGCTGTATAATTGACAATGGAAAATGGATAATTGACAATGATTTTTTATGAAGCAAGTCGAACACCTGAATCTTCAAATTTTCAAATCTTCAAATTATCGAATTAATAATCTGTAAATGTCTGAAAATAAGATAAAAACCTTTGTGCTCCGCATAGATACGGAAACGATGTCGGCGATGGAAAAATGGGCGGCAGACGAGTTCCGGTCGGTCAACGGGCAGATTTTGTACCTGCTCAACGAGGCGTTGAAAAAGAGCGGACGACTGCCCAAAAAACAAAAAAATGAAAAAAATAATTGAAAATTGTTGTTGTTTCAAAAATAATCATTACTTTTGCGGCGAAAAATGTTTGAAAATGAAAAAAAACATCAACATAATCGGACGAATTATTATTCTCTTGCAAAGGTCAAGTTGAAGCGAGTCCGGTATGTTTGTAAATGAACGAAAATCAGCCTTTCTCGCTTCGCGCGGGGAGGGCTTTTTAGTTTAAGTAAAATTTTAAAATAGAAGTTATATGGAAAAGTTATTTATTTTTGACACAACGCTGCGCGACGGCGAACAGGTTCCGGGCAGCCAACTGAATACGATTGAAAAGATTCAGATTGCGCAGGCGCTTGAAAATCTGGGAGTTGATGTGATCGAGGCAGGTTTCCCCATATCGAGTCCGGGCGATTTCAATTCGGTGGTGGAAATCTCGAAAGCAGTTACCTGGGCGTCCATTTGCGCGCTGACGCGGGCGGCGGAAAAGGACATTGAAGTCGCCTCCGAAGCGCTGAAATTTGCCAAGCGCAAACGGATTCACACGGGAATCGGCACTTCGCCCTATCACATTAAGTATAAGTTCAATTCGACGCAGGATGAAATTCTGGAACGCGCCATCGCGGCTACGAAATATGCGAAAAAGTATGTCGAAGACGTGGAATTTTATTGCGAAGATGCGGGACGGACTGACAATGAGTATCTTGCGCGGGTAGTTGAAGCCGTCATCAAGGCGGGCGCAACGGTGGTGAATATTCCCGACACGACGGGATATTGCCTGCCCATGGAATACGGCGAAAAAATCAAGTATCTGTTTGACAATGTGAAAGGTATTCAAAATGTTACCATTTCCACGCACTGTCACAACGATTTGGGCATGGCGACGGCAAACACCATGGCAGGCGTGCTGAACGGCGCACGACAGGTGGAAGTTACCATCAACGGCATCGGCGAGCGGGCGGGCAACACTTCGCTCGAAGAGGTGGTGATGATTCTGAAAAGCCACAAGGAATTTGAAATTGACACGAACATCAACACGCGGCACATTTATCCGCTCAGCCGTATGGTTTCGAGCCTGATGAACATGCCGGTGCAGCCCAACAAGGCGATTGTCGGTCGCAACGCTTTCGCCCATTCGTCGGGAATCCATCAGGACGGCGTGCTGAAAAACGTGCAGACCTATGAAATCATCAATCCACAAGACGTTGGTATTGACGAGAATAACATTGCGCTCACGGCTCGCAGCGGTCGCGCGGCATTGAAACATCGCCTCCAGATTTTGGGCGTGGAACTGTCGCAGGAAAAATTGGACAAGGTCTATGAAGATTTTTTGATGCTTGCCGACAAAAAGAAAGATGTACGCGACGACGATATTTTGCTGCTGGCGGGAAAAGACCGCACCGAATCGCAGCGCATCAAACTGGAATTTTTGCAGGTAACGTCGGGCGTGGGAATACGACCGGTGGCAAGTCTGGGCTTGGATATCGCCGGCGAAAAGTTCGAGGCGACGGCATCGGGCAACGGTCCCGTTGACGCCGCCATCAAGGCGCTGAAACAGATTATCCACCGTCAGATGACGATACAGGAGTTTCTGATTCAGGCGTTGAACAAGGGCAGCGACGATATGGGCAAAGTGCATATCCAAATCGAATACGAGGGCATGCGCTATTACGGTTTTTCCGCGAATACAGACATCATCGCCGCTTCCGTAGAGGCTTATATTGATGCGATTAACAAGTTTGTGAAGTGAAGAAATCGGATAGAAAAAAGACAATATCAAAAAAAAGTATTATCTTTGCAACTGAATTTCAGTCGCAAATAGGCTGAAAAAGATTATGTCAACAAATGATAAATTGATTTCAAGATTGTTATCAAACCCGAAAGACTTTACATACAATGAATTAAAAACATTGTTATTTTCTTTCGGATACAAGGAAGTACGCGGTGCGGGTTCAAGGGTCTGTTTTTCAAAAGAAGACCACAAGATAAAGTTACACAAACCGCATCCGGGAAATATTTTGAAACGTTATCAATTGGATTTGATTGTTGATGCTTTGACAATGAAAGGTTTAATTTCAATAAAATAACGAAATTATGAAGAATATATTAATCTACAAGGATTTTATCGGATATGTCCAATTTTCGGCTGACGATAATGTTTTTTTCGGTAAGGTGGAAGGAATCAACGACCTTATTACTTTTGAGGGAGAAACGGTTCAAGAATTAAGAGATGCTTTTCAATATGTTGTGGATGAGCATATTAAAGACTGCGAGCAGGAAAATATTCCCATTGAAAAGAGTTATAAAGGCAGTTTTAACATACGTTTAACACCTGATTTGCACAGAAAGGCGGCTATTTTTGCCAAGCTTCGCGGTCGTACTTTAAACGCATTTGTCAGAGAATCAATAGAAAAGGCGATAGAATTAGCGTAATGGAGATACGGAGAAAGGATAGAATCCTGGATGACAAACGGGCAATTGAACTGTTGCAGACGGCTGAGTATGGTTTTTTGAGCTTAGGCGAAAGCGAAGACGGTTATGCTTACGGCATTCCGATTAGTTTTGCTTATAACTTGGAAGACAATGCTTTATATTTTCATTGTGCACCCGAAGGACACAAACTGGAAAATATGAAACGTAACAATAAAGTATCGTTTTGTGTGGTGGGCAATACCCAAGTTTTGAGTAAAAAATTTACCACTTTATATGAGAGCGTTATTGTTTTCGGAAAAGCGGACGTTCATCCTTCAGAAGAAGATAAATGGTTTGCATTGAGAAAGTTAATCGAAAAATACTGTCCGAATGATCTTGAAACAGGCGAGCAGTATATCAGAACCTCAATTCACAGGACGCACACGTTCAAAATCACGATCGAAAGGATGACGGCAAAAGCGAAAGCTCAGGAGATAAACAGATGAAACAACATATAATAGAGTCCGAATAAGAAGCGGACGAAAAAATAAAAGATAATTATGACAACATTATTTGAAAAAATTTGGAATAAGCACGTGGTCAGTACGTTGGAAGACGGGACG
>JAITMT010000226.1 GCA_031277235.1 Tannerella sp. | reverse complement strand
TGTTCATATCGCGTACCTACGGCACACAAAACGGGTGGAACGCTGCATTTCTACCAATATTCTGTCCCTAACGGGACATCCGGGTTTCGGAAAAATTTCAGAGAACTTAACAGCCCTGCCCTCCTTGGAGGGCTACTGCGCAGCAGGGGGGTGGTTGCCCGTTTATCCGTTCACCCGTTCATACAAAAATAAAACCACACGTAGTTTTTATATCTCTAACAGGGAAATCCAAAATCATAAATCATAAGTTTTTCCTGTTATCCGGTAATTACATTTTGAGATTTCAAATTATGGTTGTATTTTTGCAGCACAAAATCTATTACGAATTTTAGATGAAACAACTCATATCCATCATAATCATCTGCTTTTTCCTGATTGACAACTCATTATCCGCTCAATCGCTGGAGCATATCTGGCAATCGCCGCCGGAAGAAGCACGTTCCTGGGTACTGTGGTACTGGATGCAGGGAGCCGTTTCTAAAGAAGGTATCACCGCCGACTTAGAAGCAATGGAAGCTGCCGGATTGGGAGGCGCATACCTGATGCCGGTCAAGGCCGTACCCGATCCTCCGTTCATCACTCCGACAGTGGAAACGCTCAGTCCTCTTTGGTGGGAAATGATTAGGTTTGCATTTCAGGAAGCCAGCCGTTTGGGACTGAAACTCGGTATCCATTCATGCGACGGTTTTGCCACGGCAGGTGGTCCATGGATCACCGAACGCCCCGAACTGTCCATGCAAAAAGTCGTTTGGACGCAAACGCAAGTGCAAGGTGGAAAGTTGGCAAAGCTTACATTGCCGCAACCGGAAACAATCGCCGGTTATTACAAAGACATCGCTGTTTACGCCTACCCTTCACTTCCCGGAGAAGGCGTTTCTACCGAAACAAACCTGCCGAAAGTTACTTCAAGCCTGCAGGATGTAGATGCTCAGTTTTTGGCTGATGTGAATAGCAAAGAGACTTTCAAAAGCGACGACCCTTGCTGGATTCAATATGCCTTCATAAAGCCTTTTACCGTCAGAACAATCCAGGTACAAGGATCCGGAACAAACTTTCAAGCGCAGCGCTTGATGATTGAGGCAAGCGATGATGGTGTTAATTTTCACCCTATTACACGCTTAGAACACCCTCGTCATGGCTGGAAAAATGCTTGGCAACACCTTATTCAACCGATGACGCACAGTATTCCGCCTACAACTGCCCGTTATTTCAGGTTTCTTTACGATCCGGCCGGAACCGAACCCGGCTCGGAAGACTTGGATAACGCCAAATGGAAACAAAATCTGCGCGTTCGTTCTATCCGGATGTCTTCGGATGCACGTATCCATCAGTTTGAAGGGAAAAATGCTTCCGCATGGAGGGTAAGCCCTCGTACAACAGAAGTTCAAATTCCTGCAGATTTATATGTAGATAAGACGCGCCTGATTAACATCTCACAATACATGGATGCAGCAGGAAATCTGCAATGGAATGCTCCCGAAGGAGCATGGACAATCCTTCGCATGGGTCACACCTCCACGGGAGAAACCAACAACGGAGGAAAAGGCTCCGGCCTGGAGTGCGATAAATTCAATCCCGAAGCCATTCGTCTACAATTCAATTCCTGGTTTGGGAAAATTGCCGATACCATTGGAGAAGAGTTAGTTGCCGATGTTTTGAAATATTTGCATTTCGACAGCTGGGAATGTGGCAGTCAAAACTGGTCGCCTATTTTCCGTGATGCATTTAAAAAACGGCGTGGTTACGATATTTACGATTATCTACCCCTTTATGCAGGCGTTCCGATTGAAAATGCCGGAATATCTGAAAATGTCTTGCATGACGTGCGACAAACTGTTTCGGAGTTAATTGCAGATGCGTATTATACCGTTATGAGAGAAGAAGCTGCAGCAAGGGGATGCCAATTGAGCGGTCAGACAACGGCTCCTACCATGGTTGGCGATGGTTTGCTACATTACCGGTTTCTGGATGTTCCAATGGGCGAATTTTGGTTGGAAACCCCTACACACGACAAGTTAAACGATATGCTGGATGCCATATCAGGCGCACATATCTACGGAAAAAACAGGATTGCTGCGGAAGCTTTCACTCAATACTGGACTACGTTCGATGAATATCCGGGTATGCTGAAAACGCTGAAAGACCGCAATTATGCTTTGGGAATCAATCGGATGACCTACCACGTCTGTGTGTTGAATCCCTGGTTGGACAGAAAACCGGGAATGACCCTCGATGGCATCGGACTGTATTTTCAGCGCGACCAAACCTGGTGGAAACAAGTTAGTGCATTTACCGGTTATGCACATCGTGTTCAGGCAATGTTGCAATTTGGAGATCCTGTAGTTGATTTAGCCGTATTCACCGGCGACGAATTGCCACGACGTGCAATAACTCCCGACCGTTTAATTCTGTTTTTACCGGGTATTTTCGGCGCAGAAAGGGTAGAAAAGGAAAGGATACGGCTTGAAAATGAGGGAACTCCGACGAATAGGACTCGAACCGGAATAACATACTCTGCCAATACCCTCCGCGCCGAAGATTGGGTTAATTCCTTGCGAGGATATGCTTACGACAGTTTTAACCCCGACCTGCTCTCTCAAATGAAAGTCACAGGCGGAAAAATAACGCTGCCTTCCGGGATGATTTATCAAGCGATACTTGTTCCCGCGAAACATCCGATGCAACCCAATCCCGAAGCAATGTCGCAGGAGACCGCAGACCGGTTGGCAGAGCTGGAACAGCAAGGCGCAACTTTCATCCGGTTTCCTTATGAAGAAGAAACATTTGCTTCGCTTGGTTTCGACCGAGATTTTACCGTTACGGAAAATGCGCAGAACTATGCCCGGAATGTTGCATATACTCACAGAAGCGACGGTGAAAAGGATATTTATTTTGTTTCCAATCAAGAAAATCGCTCCCGTGAACTGATTGTTTCCTTGCGAGTAAGCGGCAAAATTCCCGAATTGTGGAATCCGGTAAACGGTCTCATCCAGCGTGCAAATAACTGGCAAATGGCAAACGGACGCACTTCGCTCCCCATCCGCTTAGATGCCGGCGAATCGGTCTTCATCGTTTTGCAGCATGCTACGCAAAAAACATTGGAAAATAATGGGGAAAATTGGCGTGAATATCAGGAAATAACAACCATTGCTTCGCCTTGGACGGTTCAATTCGACCCGCTTTCGAGAGGTCCCGAACAACCCGTCGTTTTCAGGGCGCTTACGCCATGGAATGAACATCCCAACGACAGAATCAGGTATTATTCCGGTACGGCAGTGTATTCAACCGTTTTTGAATATGACGGTAAAAAGCGCGATGGTAAAATTTTCCTCGAATTGGACAGTCTGTATAATGTGGCAAGTGTAAAAATCAATGGCCACGACTGCGGTACTATCTGGACGAAACCCTATTTTTTGAATATTGCTTCCGCTGTGAGATGGGGTAAAAACAAATTGGAAATTGAAGTTTCCAACACTTGGGCAAATCGTTTGATGGGCGATGAAGTTTTCAACGCCGAAAAAGACGAAACTAAAAAGACCTGGACAAATGCCCGTCACCGGTTGACTGAAAAAAAACTGATACCGGCAGGATTAACCGGAAAAATACGTATTGTAGGATTAAAATAACATATTAAAATAATATCCAAGTATGAGACAGTTAAAAAAATCTATCGCTATTTTGTCGGCTTTTGTCGCCTGTTTTTCCGTGCAGGCAAAGACCTACAATTTACAGGAATTGGGCGCCGACCTGACCGGAGTCAGAAAATGTTCGGAGTTAATCAATCAGACCATTGAAAAAGCGTCTTCCGAAGGCGGAGGAACGCTCTATTTTCCTGCGGGAAACTATCTGACAGGTCCCATTTATCTGAAAAGCAACATAACGTTGCATCTCGAAGCGGGCGCCGTCATTTCTTTTTCCGACAACTTTGAAGATTATTTGCCGTTTATAAAAGTACGCTGGGAAGGCGTTTTTATGAATTCTTTCGCTCCGCTGATTAATGCCCGGAATGCTGAAAACATTACCATCACCGGCAGAGGCGTCCTGGAAGGTCAAGGCAAAAAATGGTGGGATATGCACCGGCAAATTGCCGTGGAAATAAGTAAGAACGGTCAAGCCGCCTCTTTGGCTTCGCTTCGGCAACAGTGGGCGGAAGCGAATAAAGACCTGACGGTAGACGACTACTATCAATCCACCATCAAACGGCAATTCTTTCGTCCGCCGTTTATTCAATTTTTGGAGTGCGAAAATATTCTCATCGAGGGTATTTCCATACGAAATTCGCCTTTCTGGACGATTAATCCGGAAGGTTGCAACAATTTAACGGTACATGGGGTAACGATTCATAATCCGTCCGAAGCGCCGAATACGGATGGTATTAACCCCTCGTCGTGCAGCAACGTCCGGATTTCCGACTGCTTCATTCATGTCGGCGACGATTGCATCACCATCAAGTCGGGACGCGACGCCGAAGCGAGGAAATACGGGAAACCGTGTGAAAACATTACCATTACGAATTGTGTCATGCTATCCGGTCACGGAGGCGTAGTGATTGGAAGCGAAATGTCGGGCGGCGTAAAAAAAGTGGCCATATCCAACTGCGTATTTTACGGTACCGATGCCGGTATTCGCCTGAAATCCATGCGGGGACGGGGCGGCGTTGTGGAAGAAATCCGGGTGGATAATATCGTCATGAACGACATCCAAAACAACGCTTTCATT
Source organism: Tannerella sp. (assembly GCA_031277235.1). Taxonomy (GTDB): domain Bacteria; phylum Bacteroidota; class Bacteroidia; order Bacteroidales; family Tannerellaceae; genus Tannerella. The sequence goes on along the minus strand of JAITMT010000226.1, from coordinate 2,307 downwards.
TTCGATCTTTTTTACCGTCCGATGCCCGGCGAAACGGCTTCGGAACGTACGCCCATTTTCCGGAACATCCACATCAGCAACGTAACGGGAAACAACGTTAAATGCATCGGTTACATTGCCGGACTGGAAGAGATGCCGATTGAAAACATCTCCTTTTCCAATGTTGTCATGTCTGCTCGGGAAGGTTTCAGAGCCGAGACCGCCCGGAATATCCGGTTTCACAATGTGGATTTTTCGGTTCAAGAAGGCGCTTCCATCCGGATAAAAGCATGTAAAGACCTTATTCTGGATAATATCCGAAGCAGTGTCCCGCTACCCAATCAGGCGATCATCGAATTGGAACAGGTCGACAATACCCTGATAAACAACTGTTTTCAAATGACACCTGCCGATATTTTCTGTCGGATGAAAAAGAGCAACGTCATCTGGGGTAATAATTTCCTGAAGAATGTGAAAACGGAAACGGTAAAAGAGTAACAGCCTATGAAAAAAACGCTTTTCTTCCTGTTCGCAGTTTTTCCTGCATTGATTTTAGGACAAAAAATCTCGGATTATAATGTAGCGTGGGATACCCCCTCTGCACATTCCGGCGAAAGTATGCCTTGCGGTGGCGGAGATATTGGTCTGAACGTATGGGTAGAAAACGGTGATCTTCTGTTTTATGTGGCACGAAGTGGGACGTTCGACGAAAATAATACATTGCTCAAACAGGGACGTATCCGTATTCGATTGTCTCCAAATCCGTTTGAGGGAAGGTATTTTCGTCAGGAACTGAAACTGGAGGAAGGCTGCGTAACGGTTTCGGGTAAAAATGGAGGAACGGCAACCGATATACGCATTTGGGCAGATGTTTTCCAACCGGTAGTCCATGTGGAAACGTCCAACAATGTCCCGTTGCAGGCAATCGTTTTTTATGAAAACTGGCGATACGAAGACCGGGTGCTCCGGAAAAACGAAAGCCATCAAAATTCCTACAAATGGGCGCCTCCCGAAGGGCTGATGATGAAAAAAGACCACATCCGGTTCGACGGAAACCAAATTGTGTTTTATCACCGCAACGAAGGCGAAACGGTTTTCGATGCGACTGTTCACCAGCAGGGATTGGATAGCGTTAAAACGCAGATGTTCAATCCGTTGAAAAATCTGATTTTCGGTGGAATCATCGAAGCGCAGGGATTTGTTCCCAACGGCACTTACACCGGAAAGTACGCCGATACGGATTACAAAGCGTGGAAACTTGAAAACACAAAGCCCCTGAAAAAATGGGAATTGAAAATCCGATTGCATACTGCTCAAACAGAGGATATTGCCTCCTGGAAAAATGAAGTTAAAAAGCCTTTGATCTCCGATAAAAAGAAAAATCTCAAGTGGTGGAACGATTTTTGGAACCGCAGTTTTATTCATGTTCGTACCGGCAGCGACAGTACCGGATTTGAAATCAGCCGGAACTACCAACTGTTTCGTTATATGCTGGCGTGTAATGCGTATGGAGATTATCCGACCAAATTCAACGGCGGACTGTTTACGTTCGATCCGGTTTATGTAGATACAACTTGCCGCTTCACGCCCGACTTTCGGAAATGGGGTGGCGGAACGCATACGGCTCAAAACCAGCGCTTAGTCTATTTCCCCCTATTGAAATCCGGCGATTTCGACATGATGACTTCGCAATTTGCTTTTTATCAACGCATTTTACCTAATGCCGAACTGCGCAGCCGGGCGTATTGGAATCATGCCGGAGCTTGCTTTACCGAACAAATGGAAAATTTCGGTTTGCCGAACCCGGCTGAATACGGATGGAAACGCCCCGAAGGATTCGATGCAGGCATGGAATACAATGCGTGGCTTGAATATCAATGGGATACTGCCCTGGAATTTTGCTTTCTCGCTCTGGAAAGGGAACGCTATACCGGAGAAGATATTTCCGGTTACATCCCGTGGATTGAAAGTTGTCTGCATTTTTTCGACGAACATTACCAATACCTGGCAAAACAACGGGGAATCAAAGCCCTGGACGACAACGGCAAACTGATTCTTTATCCGGGTTCGGCTTGCGAAACGTACAAGATGGCGTATAATGCGACTTCCACAATTGCAGCCTTGCAAACCGTAACTTCGCGTTTGTTGGAATTGTCCGGAAATTATCTGGATTCCGCCCGAAGAACGTATTACGGACAGTTTTTGAATCGTTTACCGGAAATACGTACCCGCGAAATCGGCGGACACACGGTGATTGCTCCGGCTTGGCACTGGGAACGCATCAACAATGTCGAGAGTCCGCAACTGTATCCGGTTTTTCCCTGGGGA
>JAITMT010000191.1 GCA_031277235.1 Tannerella sp. | reverse complement strand
TCTTAGAGCCCAAGCATTGTAAATTGAAATAAAATCATTTACTTGTTCTGCAAGCCGAAAACATTCATCCGAATATTTTTCTGCTTCTTCATAATTTCCCTGAGCATTATAAACCGTAGCAACCAGCAGAAGGGCGGATACTTCAAAACTGACGTTATTTATGGAACGACACAATTCTATTGTTTTCAGTCCGTATTTCAATGCCGTTTCATATTTTTCCTGTTCTGTATAAACAGCTCCAAGCTCGTAGTATGCACCAACTTTTATCAGGGAATAATCCGTTTTTTCAGCGATTGCTATCGCTCTTTCCAAATAGTCTATAGCACGAACCGTATCGCCCAATATTCTATACATTCCACCAATATTTGCAAGTACAGTTGCACAATGTTTTTCATCACCCTCATTTTCAAACAGAGTAAAAGCTTTTAAATTATATTCAAGGTATTTATCGTATAAATTTAATGAATGTGATAAAATAGCAAGACTGACATACATACTCGCTTCCCGGATTTTATTTTTTGATTCAATTGCCCAGTCAAGTGCTTGCTCCAAATAAATACGGGCAGAATCATTATTAGATTCAAAAACATAAACCAGACCAATAAATTCTGTAAATTTGGACATCATGAATTTATTTTTTTCTTCTTTAGCAAGCTTTAATCCTTCTTCTGCATAGACCTTGGTCTTTTCGATATCGTTATATAAAAACACATTACATATTTTATCATACAATTCAAAACGTTTCTCCGCCGTCAGTTTCTGTGTTTCCAGCACATTCACCAGGGAATCCACGTTCGTTTGCGCCGCGAGCAGGAGCGGCAGGATAAAAATAATGATTGACAGGTTAAATTTTTTCATGACAATATGATTTTAATTTGGCGCAAAGATAGCAAAAAAATGAATGATTTGCGGTATTTTTTCACTTTTTTGTTAAGCCCCGTGAAAATATTTCCCCAAAAAGGTGATGCTTTTTGAAGCCTCAGCCCCAAAAAGCATCACCTTTTTGGTATGGTTTTCAAAAAGCCCCGAAAAGTTGTTTTTTTAATAAATTTTTTATATATACCTTTGGCGCATTATTTTAACTTTTAATACAAAACGATTATGAAAGCAAGAAAAAGCAACAGTTTATCGGGAAAGGTACGGAACCTTTCTCTCGTGGCACTTGGCGCGTTCAGCGCTCTCATCTTGTTGGGGTCCTGCAAGAAGGATACCCCCGCATCACTTTCGGGCGTCGTGAGCGATTCGGAAACAGGTCAATCCGTAAGCGGCGCCAAGGTAAATCTCGTCGAAAACGACATGAATTTCACGACCGGAGACGACGGACATTACGAGTTCGTGCAGATAGGCGCCGGAACCTACAACATCAAAGTAACCCATCCGGATTACGGGGATTATGAAAAATCCGTCGCCGTCGGTGAAGACGATGCAACCGCCGACGTGCAACTCGTGATGAAAACCTATTCGTTGTCGGGTACGGTCAAGGACAGTAAAAGCGGGCAGGCGCTGGCGGGCGTAGCGGTCAAACCTGCCGGCGGGTCGAACAAGACAACCGACGCGAATGGCGCCTATACGCTTGAGAATCTGAAGAGAGGCGAGTTGAAAATCACATTCTCGAAAGAAGGTTACAAGGACAAGGATGGAACGGCGAACATCCCGGGCGCCACTACCCTGAATATCGAACTGGAGGCTTACGCCTCGACGCTTACCGGCAAAGTGACCGACAGCCGCAACAAGCAGCCTGTTGCGGACGTTGTGGTGAGCAACGGCGAGGGCGCGACGTCGAAAACCGGTGCGAACGGCGTATATACGTTTACCGGTCTGAACAAGACTTCCTACACGATAACCGCCACGAAAACGGGATTTACAACCTACACCAACACGGTGAACGTCAGTATTGCGCAGGAAAGCAACACGTACAGTTTCCAAATGACGCCTACCACCACCAGCCTTTCAGGAAAAGTAACCGACGGGGCAACGAACGCGGGGCTTTCGGGGGTTACGGTATCGCTGAACAACGGCGGCGGCTCCACCACGACCGGCTCCGACGGAACGTATCGGTTTGAAAATCTGTCGCAAACGTCTTATACACTGACCGCAAGCAAATCGGGGTATGACAATTTCAGCGGTTCGGTATCGGTGAATCTCGGAATAGAAAACAACACGTATAATTTTTCGATGAATGTAACCTACGTGCAGCCGACAACCGCCCTGACGGGAAAAGTAACGGACAGCAGCAGCGGCGCCGCGCTTTCGGGCGTAACCGTCACGCTGGGAAGCCAGACCTACGTGACCGCTTCGGCAGGAACTTACCGCTTCGACAACCTGACCGGAACGTCCTACACCCTGACTGCCACCAGAACCGATTACGTGAATTTCAATACGACTGTAACGCTCAATCTCTCGGTTGCCACCAACACGCGGGATATTGCGATGAACCGAGCCCCGCAGCCATCCCCTGCCACGGTGACGGCGACAAGCGCTCTGTCTATCAGCGATGGGATATATTTCGACTTATCTTTCAATTCTTCCGCGTCTACTTATCTTAGAAAATTGTATCCAACGTCGGAAATATCTTCCCTGTCGGATGCTGCCATCATTACGAAACTGGAATCGGAGAGTTCTGTCATATCTACTGCAAATGTCATCGGCATATTTTCCCCGTCTTTGAATGCCAACACGGCATACACATGGTGTGCGGTGGCGAGGGATGCGCAGGGAAGAAACGGGGTGCTGTACAAGAGGGCTATGTCCACCAAAGGCACCTCCAGTCAGCCGCGGGCGACCATCAACGTTTCAAGCGTCAGCAGTCAGAGTATCAGTTTTAGCGTAACGCAAAATACCTATTGCTATTCCTATGATTTATGGCTCGGAGCCGCAACGGGTACTCTTCAGGACATTGAATATGCATACTATGCTTACAGTGAAGGTACCAGATATACCGGCGATGGAAACGGATCAATTCCACGGGACGCATCATGGGCTTATACTTTTATCATTGCGCTGGGATATACCAGTTCGGGAGTAAATTCCGGTTATGTTGATGTAAAGATAATCAGGAACAGCGACGGCGTTGTCGTGCGCTCCGAATCCGTTGATATTCGCTCTTTGGGTAAGGAAAATATTGAAAAGATGAAAAATAACGGAATAGATGCAAAATTAATCAAGGGTATATTTGAAGTCAAGAAGTAGGAGGAAAACGGGTGAACGGATAAAGGATTTGAGAATTTGAAGATTTGAAAATTCAAATATTGTCAATTGAACAACTACACTCTAAACTCTAATAACTACACTCTAAAATAAAAGCGATATGAAAAAAAGAAAGATTGAAAAAATTGTCTTTGCAGCGATGATGGCGGCGTTTCTGCCGTTCCTGTCCTGCGAGACGCTTGAAGAAAGCAACAAAAGCGACGCACGCGAAGCCGCAGAGGATTTTTGCGACTGCATGGACTACCACGACGAAGACTACTGCCTCGAGGAACTGAAAGACAACTATTCGAAGACAACCTACACGTCATCGGCGTTCATAGACGAATTTAACGACACCAATACCTGTAACGCGGTGCTGGAACTGATTACCTATTCCAAAGCCGTTTCCGGAGAAGGGGAAATTGGCGATGACGTCTTGATTCGGCAATTGGAATAGTATTGTAACCTCTCCCCCTGCTCCTCTCCACAGGGAAAGGGGAGGAGTAGCAGGGAAAGGTTGTCAAGTTCTTTGATATTTTCTGAAAAATGTCCCGTCAGGGGACGGGATATTGGTAGAAATGGAATGTTCCACCCGTTTGTGCGTGCCGCAGATACGCAACGGGAGCAATCCGGATTAAAGAATCGCGTACCTATGGCACGCACGGGGGATTAAACCGTTTTTTCTACCAATATACTGCTCCTAACGGAGCAAAAAATGTCCCGTCAGGGGACGGGATATTGGTAGAAACGGAATGTCCCACCCGTTTGTGCGTGCCGCAGGTACGCAACGGGAGCAATCCGGATTAAAGAATCGCGTACCTATGGCACGCACGGGGGATTAAACCGTTTTTTCTACCAATATACTGCTCCTAACGGAGCAAAA
>JAITMT010000164.1 GCA_031277235.1 Tannerella sp. | reverse complement strand
CGTACCTGACGGCACGCCAGGCGGGAGAGAAAATCCGTATTCTACCAATATCCAATCCCTACGGGATAAAAGAACGAAGAATATTTTCATGATATGCACATTTTTTACACCCCACTCGACGGGATTGAAAAGAGGCTGTTTCAATCTCGAAACAGCCTCTTTCGCTTTTTTTCTTTTGTTTAGCGCATCATTTTGACGCAAACTACAAATATCTTTATCCGTTATACCCCACTGTTTTTTCGGGAGCCTTATTTTCGAAGTCATGAGGGACTGTCAATCCTAAAACAACATCGTTTGTACTTCGCTTTTCAGTTTCCCGATAAATACCACATTATTATCGTCTTGTTTCAAGAGCGAAAGTGTTTTTCTTAAAACCTGCCGGTCTTTGTCGGTACAACTGCTTTCGGACAGGCGTTTCTCTATTTCTTCCATCAAGTCTTCGGGTTGAATGTTTTGAACGAAATAGCCGTTATACAGGAAAATAATTTTCAATTGGTAACCTTGAAACGCACCAGTCGCAGAGGATTTCCGCCGGATTCCTTCAATGTTTGCAGCGCGTAGATATAGCCATTGTGGAAAACCATTTTTGACGGTGTGATTGACAGATTGTAGTCATCGCATTCAAAACTGCTTTGGCACACAAATTTGCCACCATCCTGATAAATCCAGACATTGAACCTGTTGGCGCCTTCGCTTTCCGGCATTTCAAAAAACAGCAGATTGCCGTCCGAATCCTTGATCATATTTGAAAATACGGGAATCGGAATGGGATCCGTTATTTTTTCCAGATCTTCTTTCATTTCTGCTAAAATTCTTTCGTTTTCCTCCTGTGAGCCTCCTGAAGCTATTAATTTATCTTTCTGTTCTGAAAACATTTCAATCGCTTTTTTCTGAATTTCTTTTTGTTCCTCTACCGAAAGGTTTTTTCTTCCCCATTCTATTTGATTCTTCGATTTCAGATTTCCATTGACGTCATAAGTTAAAATTTCTCCGGTATGCGGTAAGGCGACAATTAAATCATTGTTCACAAAGGCAATTTTAGGAGGAGCATTAAGTCCGGCAACATTTTCGTAAGGCATAGTATGTTGGATGGCATAACCCTTGTCAAATTTGTAGGTATAACTGAATAATTGGCGTTTACTGTCACCTGCCCCGTCATCTCTATTAACCTCTTGTGCATTGACAATGGTGACAAAATCGCTTCTATTCGTAAATTTTTCCCAGATAACCTTTTGCGCATTGGTTTGATAATCGACAATGGCGACAAAATCCCTAATCCGGTCTTTCCAAATCACCCATCCCACAACGGCTATTTTGTTGTTGCTCAGCGGAATCATTTGTTTAGTCATATAGTCGAGCGTCAGTGTTTTGACATATTTCCCGTTGAAATCAAAACAAATCATTTTACCCGTATTGTCGAGACCGGTAAAAAAATTGTTGTTGATAATCCCTGCTATTCCGTTGACTTTCTGGAGTTGTTTTCCCGAACTTCCCGTAATGCCAAACTCTTTCACAAACTTCCCATTTGCGTCGAACAGCGAATAATAGTTATGATACGCATGATTTACAACCACCGAGCCGTCGGGCATCAGGATAATAGATTTACGGTTACCCATTGGGCGGTTGTAAAGGGTATCGTAATAAGTCTCAAACACCTTGTCCCATTGATTGCCCTGCGCATATCCGGCATCGGGCACTAATTTCACAGTCCCTTTTTTGTATATCTCCAGCAACGACTGTGCAGACGTTTCATGCAACAAAAACATGAAGCAAACCAAAATAAAAATCTTTTTCATTTTTTCAACTATTTAATTTGTAATTAATTATAATTATCTAACATTCCCATCAGAATCAATCACGATAAAAACCATTTCCTGTTCTGCAACCGTGCGGTTGGAATCGAAATCACCGTCAATACTGTATATCCATTGAATCTCCTTCTCTTTTTCCGGATTATGCCTTGGAAACAGAAAGACGGTCAGGAAAATGGCGCATGCCGCCGTAGCAGCATAGACGTAATGCTTGAATTTCAGATGTATTCCGCGTTTTCGGGCAACCGGCGCAACAAATCCGGGAATGACTTCCGGCGACTTTCCCCAATGCCCTATTTCTCTTTTGACGGCTTCTGCAAATACTCTCTGTTCCTCGATTTTGCGGGCGCACTGCGGACATTCCGCTCTGTGGTTTTCTATCCATTCGGTTTCCGTAGCGCCGGTTTCGCCATCAATGAATTTTTGAATCAATTCGTTATCAATACATTTCATAATTCAATCCTTTTAAAATTTCTTTCAATTTAAGTAAAGTTCTCGACAAGGTTTTACCTACAGACGCAACATTCATTTCTGCGGTTTGGGCGATTTCCTTGTATGAATATCCTTCACTATATAATACGATGATCTTCTTTTCCAGCGGTTTAAGTTTTGCAATAGCCTGTTTCAGTATCGCATCCTGTTTTTGTATCTCCATGTTTTCGTCCTCGGCAGTCAATTCGTTTGCGGCGCTTAATTCCGCATACTTTTTCCTGCGGTTCAAATGATCCATGCACTTATTGACAACAGCCCGCACCAACCAACTGCGAGGATGAAAAACGACAAAACCGTCCTGCATTTTTTCAAAATAGTAAACAAATACCTCCTGAACAATATCGCCCGCAACATCGCCATCGCTCACAATTTTCTTTGCGATACGGAACATTTCGGGATAATTTTCCTGATAAATGTTTTCAAATTTTTCCAAAATCCAATCATTTTTATACATAAGTCGGTTTGAGATGTGATTTTGTGACAAAAAAAGAGTGTTTTTTTTACTCTATAGCGTTTTGTCTGGAGAAAAATTGAACAGGATACTAAATGTTAAACAACAACAAATTTTTCACTTTCAGAATCAAAGCGGACTTTCTCATTGCTGAAAAAATCTGATATTGAGCCGTTTGAGACAAGTTCCTTCGGAGTTCCCGAAAGGATGGGTTGATGCGGTTTCATCAGTAGTAGGCGGTCGCTCATTTGCAGGGCAATGTCGAGGTCATGGGTGGAGAGCAATATCGCTTTTTCCTGTTCCGACGCTAATCGCTTGAGCAACAGCATCGTTTCGATTTTACTTGTAACGTCCAAAAATGCGGTCGGCTCGTCTAAAACGATGATGGGGCATTGCTGTGCCAATGCTTTGGCTATCATTGCTTTTTGCCGTTCGCCGTCGGACAGTTCAGATACATAATTGTTTGCCTTGTGCGAAATGCCTGCCGCTTCGATGGCTTCGGAAACAAGGGCTTCGTCTTTCGCGGAAAGGCGACCGAAAAAGTCCGTATAGGGCTGACGTCCAAGCGATACCAGTTCCATGACCGTGATGCCTCCGGCATTGGTTTTTTCCGTCAGAACGACGCTGATTTTTTTAGACAGTTCATTTTGGGAATATGCTGATAATAAACGGTTCTCAATATAAATTTTACCTTTTATAGGCGGTTGAAATCCGCACAACGTTTTCAACAGCGTAGATTTTCCGGCGCCGTTAACGCCGAGCAACGCGGTTAATTCTCCTGTAAATAATTGCAAATCAATATCTTCATTCAATAGATTTGTTATTTTACTGCCTCTTGCGTAACCGATGGACAAACCAACCGTCTCTATAACAGGATTTTTCGACATTTCAATTGAAGTATTGGATATTTTTTCGATTGATTATCACATAGATAATAACAGGCGCGCCGATCAACGGCGTTACCGCATTGAGAGGAAGAATGCCATCCGAACCGGGAAGTATCGTTATCACATTACAAATCAGCGCAATACAGGCTCCCAAAATAATAGTCAGCGGCAGCAAGCGCGAATGATTGGACGTGCCGAGCAGCAAACGCGCAATATGGGGAACGGCAAGCCCGATAAAGGAAATGGGTCCGCAAAAGGCTGTTACCGTTGCTATTAGCAATCCCGTACACAGTAAAATCAGCAGGCGCGTGCGTTTGATATGGACTCCGAGATTGGCGGCGTACATTTCGCCGAGCAGCAAGGCGTTGAGCGGTTTAATCAATAAAATGGAAAGAATAAGTCCTGTCAATGAGGCGATTACAAAAAAAGGCAACCGTTCATTGGTAACCGCCGAAAAATCACCCATTCCCCACATCACGTAGGCGCGCATCCGGTCGGCTGACGAATAATAGTTGAGAATGGAAATCGCCGACGAAGCCAGATACCCAATCATCAGTCCGATAATCAGCAACATAACGGGAGTTGAAACCTTGTTCGAAAAAAATATGATCAAGCCGAGAATCAGGCAAGCGCCTGTAAATGAAGCGATAATAATTGCCAACGAACCGCCGAATGTGTAAATAAAATGGTTTCCGACGCTATTTCCCACCAGTAGCATCACGAGCGCCACGCCCAAATTCGCGCCGTCGCTAATACCCAGAATCGAAGGTCCCGCCAGGGGATTTCGGAACAGCGTTTGCAGCAACAAACCGCTTGCCGCCAGCGAAGCTCCTGCAAACAGTGCGGTAATTGCCTGTGGAAGACGCGATTGAAGAATGATATGCTGCCAAGCCGGCTGCTCCGAACTGCCGCTCCATAAAATAGCAAATATCTCATTAACAGGTATTTTTATTTTTCCCATCATGAGATTCAAGGCAAACAATACAACAATTGCGCCTAATCCGATCAATATGCTGCCTTTACGATTCACGGCGCAAATGTACATGAAATTTTTGAATTCCCCGCAGACGGATAAAAATCTATGGAAACGCACGAAATATTTCTTTTCAATCCCGTTAAAGATTGGATATTGGCAAAAAACGGTATTTTCTCCTAACCGGTGTATCATCGGTATGCAAAAAGCCGTTTTGTACATAAATCGTGTACTTTTGTACTAAAAATGACGAAATTCGTACATAAATCGCCATCATATTGACAGAATCAGAGGAGAAAATTGAATTATTGTGTATTTTTGGAGCGTTTTTGGTTTTGTGTTTTTAGTTTTGCACCGCTATGAATAGACATGTTAAGTGTTGTATTTTAGCGAATAGTTTGTTTATTTCAGTCGAGGAATATATTATTAAAATTATACATATGAGAAAAAAACTATTGTTATTGTGTGTATCGTTGCTGTGCGGAACCGGCATGTTTACGCAGGCAGCCATTTCGGTTGATTTGGGAGCATATACAGTGACTCCTCCGAATCAGTATGCATTCCCGAATGCCACGGTAACCGGAAATCCGGGAGATTTGGGATATGTGGTTCGCGTCATGTTTACGCGAGCCGTAACATCTTTGGACGTAATTTCCTTGCCGTCCTTGCCGTCCGGATTTTCTGAACATGCGAGTTCCAATCAGCATGTGAGGGTTATCAATGGCGTTTCGGGAGCAAATCCGGCTGATCTTCAGACTTTTTTGAGGGGCATAACCGTTTCGGTGGATCCCGGGAAATTGGGACACGGTATTATGGTGCTGATCAGTGACAACATTGGCGACGCCAACCGTGCGGTTTATTACAGTTCGGAAACGGACAACTGGTATGAGTTGATTAATAATAACGGAGGGAGTATTACCTGGCTTAATGCCTATAATGCAGCTCTCGACAGGGAATTTATGAGCAAGAAAGGGTATCTTGTTACGGTAACATCTCCAGAGGAAAATGCTTTTCTTTCAACCATGGTTCAGGCAAATACATGGACAGCCGGTACCCGTTGGAACATTAGCCCTTACTTGGATCCCATAAGCGGAAAAATAACTACAATGCCTAACACTACAACAGACTTGTTAGAGTATTGGTATTGGTCTGCCGGTCCGGAATGGGAAGACAACGGGAAAAATTCAACACAGAGTGTCTTTTATAATAAAAGGATAGCTTCCCAGGTAACTCCTACACCCAGTATAACAGTCAAATACCCCTATACGAATTGGGCAGGAGGTGAACCCAACAACTCAGGCACGGAATATTGTGCACACCTTTATGGCGCTAATTCCGCTGCAAACAGAGGATTGTGGAATGATTATAATAATAATACCAGTGTCAGCTATTATTTGGTGGAATACACCGGCATCAAAGCCGGGGCATCCACATTGGTTGGCTTTGAAAGTTCAAAAAACGCAAGCAACAACGGTGTTGCCGGAAACGGAGCGTCCGCTTCGCATGTTCCCGTGGATTACACCGACGTATTGACATACACGATTGCTGCCGTCAATGCGGCGGATAAAAATAATACGGTTGTGGTAGTAGATACGCTCCCTGCCGGTTTGGAATATGTTGCGGGTTCTGCTACCGCCGGTGCAGTCGTTTCTTCCACCGTCGCAGCACCCGTAAGAACAATATTAACGTGGAATTTATCGGTCAATCCGCAAGGGCAAATGAACGTCAGTTTTCAAGCGAAAAAAGTTGCCGGGGCTACCAATCAGATGGTCAATACGGCCACCGTAACCAGTAACGGCGGGCTTGTGGTAGATCAAACCAACGCTACCTACCACGAGGGAAGAGTAGCCACCGTCACTTTCGCAACAGGAACAGGCGGCACGATTTCGAACGGCACACAGCAAAGCGTTGATTATACCCTGAATGCCGTTGCGGGAGTAACCTATACCCCGGCTTTAGGCTATGAATTTACCGGCTGGAACTATCCTTCGTATGTCAGTTTCAAAGGTGTGAATCAAACAGCCAATACCGTGCCGGACTATACGACGGTGAGCATTTTGGGAAATGTAACGTTTACAGCAAATTTCAGGGCAATAGACTATAATCTTACCTATGACCCGGTCGGCGGTACGGACATGAATACCCCGAATACCTCCGGGAATCCTGCTACCTACAACGTAACCCAATTGCCTTTGACTATCAATAACCTGACAAAAACCGGCTATGATTTTGCGGGATGGACAAGCGCTGCCGTCCTGGTGGTTCCGAGCCCGACAACAGGTCTGCAAATACCGGCAAATACAACCGGAGACATACATTTTACGGCAAACTGGACAAAACAGATTTACGCGATAACCTACAACGGCAACGGGGCAACCATTCCAAGCAGCAACCCGACGGCTTACGACATCGAATCGGCAACCATAACACTGGAAAATCCCACACGTGCAGGATATACGTTTTTGGGATGGACCGGAAGCAACGGTTCGACGCCCCAGACGGCAGTAACCATACCGACCGGCTCGACCGGCGATAAAACCTATACGGCAAACTGGAGCACGGATATTTATACCATCACCTACGATTATGACAACGGAACAGCCCCCGCAACGGCGAATCCCGGTACCTACACAATCGAGCAGACTCTGGTAAGCATTTCCAACCAGCCGACGAGAACAGGATATACATTTACCGGATGGACAGGTACCGACGTCTCGACTCCGGCGACAACCGTAACCATTCCGGCAGGCGCAACCGGCAACAGAGCCTATAAAGCCAACTGGAGTAAGATAACGTATAATATCACATACGACGGTAACGGCGGAACGCTGGATGCCTCCAATCCGGCGACCTACGACGTGGAATCTCCGCCGATTATCTTGGTCGCACCGACACGCACCGGTTACACTTTTACCGGCTGGACGGGCACGAACGGCTCAACGCCGACTACAAATGTAACGATACCCACAGGCTCGACCGGCAATCGAACCTATACGGCAAACTGGAGCGCCATAACTTACAACATCACCTACAATCTCAATAGCGGAACAGCCCCTGCGACTGCAAATCCCGCGACCTATACCATTGAGGATACTCCATTTTCATTTTCCAGTCAGCCGACCCGGTCGGGATTTCTGTTTGAAGGATGGACAGGTCCCAACGGTTCCACTCCCCAGACAACGGTTGCCGTCCCGGCGGGAACGACCGGCGATCTGACCTATGACGCCAACTGGTCGGAAAATGATTACCTCATCAGTTATGACTACGATGGCGGAACAGCTCCCGCAACGGCAAACAAATCGGGATACAAAATAACCGAAACGCCATTCACCATATCCAACCCGCCCACACGCGCCGGTTATACATTCACCGGCTGGACGGGTTCCAACGGTTCTACCCCGCAGACAAGCATCAATGTAGCGTCAGGTACAACCGGGAATTTAAGTTACAAGGCAAACTGGAGCACCATAGGCTACACGATCACCTATAACGGCAACGGCGGGACAACACCGGCTGCCAATCCGGTTGCGTACAACAAGGAAACGCCGACCATAACGCTTGAGCCTTCGGTACGTCCGGGATACACGTTCGGCGGATGGCAAATCACCAGTGACGAAGCCGCCGTAACCGTAGCCACGGGCGTAACCGTCCCGACGGGCACATACGGCAATCTTACCTGTGAGGCGCTGTGGACAATAGACTCCTATACGATTACTTACGATAACAACGGAGGAATTGACAATCCAATCCCCAATCCCGTAACGTATGTCATCACCGATTTGCCGGTAATGCTGAATCCGCCGAGTCGTGTCGGATATGCTTTCGACAAGTGGACAATAACCAGCGACACGACAGGAGTTACCATTCCGGACGGAGATGAAATTGTCGCAGGTACGTATGGCAATTTGACTTGCGTCGCCCAATGGATAAAATTATACAGTGTAACCTACAGCCGGAGTTTGGGAACTTCCGGCGTGGAACCCGTGGACAATACGTGGTATAATCTGAATGATCCGGTAACCGTAATGGGCAACGTTGGAGCGCCGCAGATGGCTTTGCTTGACGCCACGTTCATGGGCTGGTCGTTTGTGCCCCAAAGTGCGGTGATAACTGCCGCTCCGGGGATTCCGGGCGATTTGATACTGCCGGCGGCTATGTTCAATATCGTTGCCGATACCGTTCTGTATGCCGTATGGGGTGAAGATAAAACCGGTCCCGGAGGCACTCCCGACGATGTACCCGACTTTAACCAGTTTAAGGTATTGTACGACGGAAATTCGAATACCGGAGGATACGTACCGGTTGATATCAATAATTACAATGCAGGCAATCCGGTAACCGTTATCGGTAATATCGGTTTGCTGACCGTGACGGACGCCACTTTTATCGGCTGGTCGGAAACGCAGCATGCCGTGATAATGAATGCGGCGTCCATTCCGGCGGATTTAACGCCGGGTGGCGCGGTTTTCAACATAACCGCAGACAAGACGTTCTATGCCGTATGGGCGAATGATGAAAGCGGACCGAACGGCGTTCCGGACAACATCCCCGACTATTTGCAGTTCCCCGTCATTTACGACGGAAACGGAAACACGGGCGGAACCGTTCCGGTTGACATCAATCTGTACAACAGCGGAGACAACGTATCCATTTCGGGTAACACCGGAACGCTCGTCAGAATCAATGCCACCTTTATCGGCTGGTCATTCGGTTCGCACGCTGTCGTTACCACCGAACCGGCAATTCCGTCCGACCTTGTTCAGGGAGGCAGTTCCTTCCCGATTACCGCGCCTGCGACACTCTATGCCGTATGGGCGGAAGACAACAATGGACCCGACGGCGTACCGGACGATATTCCCGACTACTTGCAGATAAGGTTGATCTACAATGAAAATTCTTCTTTCCTTTCTGACGGAGGCGCTCTTCCTGCACCGGGTGTAACGATGATTACGAAAAACACGTCGGTTGTCGTAAAAGGCAATACGGATGGTCTGTATCGTGATCCTGACGACCAACTCGTATTTGCCGGATGGAGTCAAACCGACGGAAGATCGCTGGTGGACGTCGCGGCGGACAAGCCTGCCGACATGTTGATGGCCGGCGATGCCTTACCGACGGGAACGACTGATATTTATCTGTATGTTGTATGGGCATTCGACCGTAACGGAAACGGTGTTCCGGACTATAACGAACCCTCCGTTACCACTGATCCGCAACACGAGTGGCCTAAGAATGACAATCCGGGAGACCCGTCAGATCCGGGATATTTCCCCGAAAAACCGGTCTGGAATCCGGAAAATGATTTGCCCGGAGCAAATTCCATGTATGCGGGATGCGGCATGAATTTCGTGGTAACGGTTGATCCCGACCCGTTCCGCGACCGCACATTTACCCTGAATTACCTCGGAGCATTGATGAAAGAATTTATTGTTGGCGAAGACGGCGAGCCGCTTGCCGATTCCTATACGATTCCGAAAGGACAGTCAACTTTTACGCTCTATTTTACTTTGGACAGCGTGGACAGGGAGATTGAAGGCAAGAAGGGAGCGCTGGAAGCAGTCATTGCCGGCGGTGGACGCGATACTTCGGCATGGTTTGCCCTGTATAATCATCCTTCATTCGAAGACGTCAATATCAGCCAGTATGTGGACATGACCGGAAGAATCAATCTGGGTATCACCGGAGGTTCTCCCTTCCTGATGCGAAGCATAAACGGACTGCCCTGGGTCAATGCGTTCTCACCGCTTACCGCCACGGAAAAAATAAGTGTTACCGACGGAGCAAGCATCTGGCTTCGCGAACCCGGCGGCTGCGGCGAATACAGATTGCAGTTTATAGACTACAACGATCCGGATGTACAGCGCTATGTAGATTTGACGGCGCTTCCGCAAGACGTAACCGTTAACTACATCAGGGTAAACGGCGAACAGGCGGTACATAACATCGGTCGCAACTATGTGAAGGGGCATGAGGACTTTGAATTCAATGCAACGTATGCCGGAGGAAAGCCTTATGTCGTACAGGCTTACGGCGATTACTCGAAAGAGACGGTACGCCTGTATCCGACGCTTGTCGAAGACGGCTCATACAATTATATCATCAGGCAGGTGGTAGAGCCTTGGACGGTTACGTTCATAACGACGGAAATCGAAAGCATGATAACGGGTACGGAATCCGTCACGGGCATCCAACTCTGGACGCACAACGACGTACTGAACATCCGGAGCGGAAAGTCGGCAACGGTAGCCATCTACACGATGGACGGCAGACTGTACAGGTCTCTGGCGGTAACAGAGGGCTTGACGAGAGAAGTTCTCCCCAGGGGAATCTATGTCGTCGTCATTGACAGCCGCCGGTTCAAAGTGGTGAGTAGATAATAGAGAGTCTCCGCCAAAGAGCAGGGCTGTCAAGTTTTAATTCCTGACGGGATTAAAACTTGACAGCCCTTTTTCAGGAATGGTGCCAACTTATTTTTTGACTGCAATAATAATCCCGGTTGCCCAATTCAGTTTGGTCAGTATCAAGTCTTTTCTGCTTTCCAGATTTTTCACGAAACCGGTTACCTTTTCCGGATGTCCTTGGGACCAGTTTGGTTGAGGCAGCATATCGTCAACAATGTACAACCCGCCGATATTCAACATTTCCAACACCTCGTCGGAAAGAAAATATTTTCCGGGCCACGTATCCGCAAAAATATAATCGAATTTCTGTCCCTTATTATTTTTAATCCAGTCTTCGCCGTTGCCATAAACCAAATTCAGCCGACTGTCACCGCCTAAATATTTCCGGGCAATTGCCAGAACCGCTTCGTCATTGTCCAAGGAAGTAAGCGTTGAATTGCTGTCCATGCCATCCAGTATCCAGGCTGTTGAAAGTCCCGTTCCCGTGCCGAGTTCCAGAAATTTACCTGCCGGTTTTGAAACAGCCAATGTCCTTAAAAGTGAATAGGTTAAAATATCCGAAGGCATGGTAAAACCACATGCTTTCGTTTCCTTATCAATGTCAAAATAGGGTTTGGGGATAGATTGATTGATATCTTCCGTCATATTATTTCAGTAATTTTGATGCTTCCATCTTTGATATGGTCTTTTTTATGTTTCCGGATATCTCCTCGCATTGTTGTACCAATATAATAGGCAGATCAGTGCTATAATATATTCGCATAGGAACGGCAATAGATTTTCCATGGGCTGTTAATTCCTGTTCTTTCATAGCTTCCTGTTTTTTTATTTGAAAATTTTCGTCAAGAAACTGTTTGATAAATTCTATCTGTGAGTATGCTGTCCAAATAAATGACAGTAACTCTTTGTCAGCCACTTGACGCATTACTCCGGAAACTTTAAACATTTCAAAAGAATTTGTAAAAATCATTCGGGAAGACATTGAATTAATCATCTGGTAACCGCAGCCTTCACTATCGGTAAATAAGTAATAATCTAACGAATCCTTATTTAAAGATGTATAATTGTTTGATTTCAAATACGCTGCATAATTGACCGATTTCTGCAGCCACATTGTATAATAATCAAGATTTGCAGCATTCGTTTCCAGTTCCATTTTTACGGAGTTCAGATAAAGCGCCATATCTTTTTTTTCGTTCTTCTTGGTAATCCAATAACTTACAGATAGCGTAACCGCCACACCAATAATGACTACGGAAACTTCCCGAAAATACTTTCCGATTTTTTCTATTGAACTTTTTGTTTTACCCATATTTTTCCGATAAGTTTGTCCTGAAGTTCATTCAGGGTATATTATTTCATTTTAATGCTTTTATCTTCCTGATTCCTAATTGTTTACAAATTTCGTTTGCCAATATGTCGCCTATTTCATTATGTCTTGGTACGGCTGTCATTTTGTTCAATAAAACATTTTTGATAATTGTATGATTAGCACCTTCCCGAAAAACGATGCAATCATTTTCAAATAAATGCTTTAAAAGAAATGACCGTTTCATAATAAAGCAAGTTTCGCTATTTTTCGTCGAATAAGTTTTTTTCCATTAACCGATTTAAGAAGTTCTTCCTTTTGAATTTCGAGAAGCATGGTAATTACTTCCTGCAAATTTTCTTTGGCTTCGGCAATCGTTTTTCCCTGTGTAATGGCGTTTGGCATTTGCTCACACTGGGCAAAATACCATCCATTATCCTGTTTCTCAAAAACGGCTGTATATATCATATCCCTATGCAATCTGAAATGAATT